>NZ_JBSFZS010000056.1:0-53802 GCF_053600395.1 Streptomyces sp. NPDC005070
GCCCCCCGCCGGTAGCGGCTAGCGCAGCTTCGCCGCGATGCCGGCCAGCGCCTCCGTCGCCCGGCGCTGCAGGCCGGGGCCGAACGTGACGCGTGTGGCGCCCAGTTCACCCAGTTCGGCGGGGGACGCCCCGTCGAGGCGGGCGAAAGCGCTCAGGGGCCCCTGGATGCCGGACCGCAGCAGCGGAAGCACCTCGGCCGGAGCCCCGATCGGATACACGCAGTCCGCACCCGCCGCGACGTACAGCGCGGCCCGCCCGATGGCCTGCCCGGGATCCCCGTCCCCGTACGCGAAGACGTCGACACGGGCGTTCATGAACAGCAGGTCGGCCGCCGCGCTCCGCACCTCGGCCAGCCAGTCGGCGTGCCGGGCCGCGTCCTTGAGGACCCCGCCCTCGGAGTCCTCAAGGTTGCAGCCCACAACCCCCGCCTCCAGCAACCGCTCCACCAGCTCCCGGGGCGCCAGCCCGTAGCCGCCCTCGACGTCCGCCGACACCGGCACGTCGACCGCCCGGGCGATCCGGGCGACGGCGGCGAACATCTCCGCGGCGGGTGTCTCCCCGTCCGCGTACCCCAGCGACGCGGCCACGCCGGCGCTGGGCGTGGCGAGCGCGGGGAACCCCTCGTCCGCGAACACCCGGGCGCTCGCCGCGTCCCAGGGCCCGGGCAGCACCAGCGGGTCGCCCGGCACGCGTCCGTGGTGCAGCGCCCGGAACCGCTCGGCCCCGTCCGGCGCCGCGTGCTCCCCGCCCACGGCCGGCCGGGTCGTCACTTGTGCCCGCCCGGCCGGTAGTGGCCCGGCACCATGCGGCAGGTCACGGCGAACCGGTTCCAGGCGTTGATCATCGTGATCGAGGCGATGAGCTGGACCAGATCGGCGTCCTCGAAGTGCCGGGCCGCGCGCTCGTACACCTCGTCCGGGACGAAACCGTCCGTGATGACCGTGACGGCCTCGGTCAGCTCGATCGCCGCGATCTCCTTCTCCGTGTAGAAGTGCCGCGACTCCTCCCACGCGCCGAGCTGGATGATCCGCTCCACGCTCTCGCCCGCCGCGAGCGCGTCCTTGGTGTGCATGTCCAGGCAGAACGCGCAGTGGTTGAGCTGCGAGGCGCGGATCTTCACCAGTTCGAGGAGCGTGGGGTCCACCCCGCGCCGGGCCGCCGCGTCGAGCCTGACCATCGCCTTGTAGACGTCGGGGGCGAGCTCGGCCCAGGGCAGCCGGGGGGAGTGCTCGGGTGCGTACGGTGCGGTCCCGGCGGGGGCCGGGAGGGAGGAGCCGGCGGGGGGCGTGGGGGTCGTGGTGGGCTGCGTGGTCGTGTCCTGCGTCGTCATGCGATCGACCCTACGAGGGGAGTAGCCCAGGAGTATGGTCCATTCCCATGGGGAAAACATGGGCCACTCTGGGTGTCGACCTCCATGTCGAGCCGACTGGGTCCGGCATCCGCAGGGGGCTGACGGAGGCGCTGCGCGAGGCCGTCCGGGGCGGCCGGCTGGCCCCCGGGACCCGGCTCCCGTCCTCCCGCTCCCTCGCCGCCGACCTGGGCATCGCCCGCAACACGGTCGCCGAGTCCTACGCCGACCTCGTCGCCGAGGGCTGGCTCACCGCACGCCAGGGCTCGGGCACACGCGTCGCCGAGCGGAGCGTCGTACGACCGGGGCCGCAGGCCGCGCCGCGCCGCCGCGAGCAGACCCGTCCCGCCTACGACCTCGTCCCCGGCCGCCCCGACCTCGCGTCCTTCCCGCGCGCCGCCTGGCTCAAGGCGGCCCGCCGCGCCCTGGCCGGCGCCCCGCACGAGGCCCTCGGCTACGGCGATCCGCGCGGCCGCCCCGAACTGCGCACCGCCCTCGCGGGTTATCTCTCCCGCGCCCGGGGCGTCCGCGCCGACCCGGAGCGCATCGTGGTCTGTTCCGGCTTCTCGGACGGCCTCACACTGCTCGGCGCGATCCTGCGGCGGCGGGGGCTCCGCTCGATCGCCGTGGAGTCGTACGGGCTCGACGTGCACTGGAACCTCCTGCACCGGTCGGGCCTGCGCACGACCCCCCTGCCGTTCGACGAACTCGGCACCGACACACGGGACATGGCGGGCGTGCGGGCCGCACTCCTCACCCCCGCCCACCAGTTCCCGATGGGCCTGCCCCTGCACCCGGACCGACGGGCCGCCGTCGTCGCCTGGGCGCGCCGTACCGGCGGCCTCGTCCTGGACGACGACTACGACGGCGAGTTCCGCTACGACCGGCAGCCCGTCGGCGCGTTGCAGGGCCTCGACCCCGAGCACGTGGTCCATCTGGGCACCGCCAGCAAGTCCCTGGCACCCGCGCTGCGCCTCGGCTGGCTCGTGCTGCCGCCGTCGCTCGTGGACGAGGTCGTCTCCCTGAAGGGGGAGGGCGGCTGGTCCACCGGGGTCCTTGACCAGCTCACCCTGGCGGAGTTCATCACCTCCGGCGCCTACGACCGGCACGTCCGTTCCGCCCGGCTGCGCTACCGGCGCCGCCGGGACGCCCTCGTCGCGGCGCTCGCCACCCGTGCGCCCGACGTGCACGCCACCGGCATCGCGGCCGGGCTGCACGCCGTGCTCCGGCTCCCGCCGGGCACCGAGGGGTCCGTGGTCCAGGCCGCCGCCTTCCAGGGCCTGGCCGTGCACGGCCTCGCCCACCACCGCCATCCGGACGCGCTCGTCCCGCACCGGGACGCGCTGGTCGTCGGTTACGGCACCCCGCCGGACCACGCCTGGTCGGGCGCCCTGGACGCACTGTGCCGGGCGCTTCCCTGAAGGGGCCGTGCGCTCGAACGGGTTCACCGGAGCGCACGGCGGCCACGAGGTTCACGAGGACGCCGGCGCGGACGGCTCCTTGGCCGGTGCCTCGCCGAACCGCGCCAGCGCCAGAGCCCCCGCCACCGCCACCGCGAAGCCGAGAACCGCCAGCCAGGTCAGCCCCTCGCGGGTGCGGTCGCCCAGCCACACCACGCCGACCAGCGCGGGCCCGATGGTCTCCCCGATGACCAGACCGGCGGTGGCCGTGGTCACCGAACCCCGTTCCAGGGCCGTGGTGAGCAGCAGGAACGCGGCGCCGCCACCGATCAGCAGCGCGTACGTCGCCGGATTGGCCAGGAGCGTCCCCGGATCGAGGTCGGCGATCAGCCGTACCGCCACCTCGACCACGCCGAACCCGAACCCCGACCCGAGGCCCAGCGCGAGCGCCCGCCCCCGGTCGGGCAGCCGTCCGCCGACGAGCGCCAGCAGCAGGACGGCGACGGACGTCCCGAGCATCGCGTACTTCAGTGCCAGGGACCCCGTCCGGTCCCCCTCCGGCCCGGAGGCCAGCCCCAGCATCGCGAGTCCGCCGCACACCACCGCCACCGCGGCCCACTCGACCCGGCTCAGCCGTACATGGAGCAGCCGCGAGGCGACCACGGCGGTGACGGCCAGGCTCGCCGCGAGGGCCGCGCCGACCGCGTAGATCGGAAGCGACCGCAGCGCGAGGATCTGCAGCACGAATCCGACCCCGTCGAGGCCCAGTCCCGCCAGGTAGCGCCACTGGCGCAGCGCCCGCAGCAGCAGGACGGCCGCGCCGCCGGCGCCGCCGCCCGTCCCGCCCTCGCCCGCGGCCCGTGCCGCCATGGCCTGCAGAACCGTCGCCGTACCGAAACAGACCGAGGCGCCGAGGGCGCAGATCATTCCAAAGAGCACGAAGCGACTGTAGGGGACGCCGCGTTGCCCGGGGCCGTCGTGGACTCGCCGTGTGCGGGATCTCTAATCTGTCCTCTTCGATCAGAAAACGAACCACAGAGAACAAACGGGGGAACGAACATGGCAAACATACGACGTCAACTGCGCTCGGGCACGGTCGTCCTCGGCGGCATGGGACTTCTCGCGGCGACGCTCACCGCCTGCTCCTCGGACCCCGACAAGCGCTGCGTCGACCGCGACAGCTACCGCGCGGCCAAGGGCTACGAGGTCGTCGCGGACAAGTACTGCACGTCCTCCTCGGGTTCGTACCACACCGGCTGGTACTACGGCGGCAGCAAGAAGAGCAGTCGGGTCGAGGGCGGCTCCTTCGTCAAGCCCAAGGGCTCCGGCGGCTCCGGGGGCTCGGGCGGCAGCGGCGTCCACCGCGGCGGTTTCGGCGGCGGCAAGGGCAGCTCCGGCGGCTGATCCGCGCCCGCCCGCCGGAGCGAGAGCTCCGGCACCCGACCCACCCGCCGAGACGGAGAACCCACACACCCCATGGAACGCCGCACCATCACCCCCCGTCCCGGCTGGCAGCAGACCGTCGAGCGGCAGGGGCTGATCTACCCGCTCACCCGTCACCCCGACGACTCCCTGCGTCCGTACTGGGACGAGAGCGCCTACTACGCCTTCTCGCTGCCCGAGGTGGAGGCGCTGGAGGAGGCTGTCGAGGAACTGCACACCATGTGCCTGACGGCGGCCGGCCACATCGTCGAGCGGGGACGCTTCGCCGACCTCGGCATCGACGATCCCCGGGTCGCGGCGGCCGTCGCCGAGGCCTGGCACCGGCGCGCCGAACTCCCTTCGGTCTACGGCCGCTTCGACCTCCGCTACGACGGAACGGGCCCGGCGAAGCTCCTGGAGTACAACGCCGACACGCCGACCTCACTGGTGGAGGCCGCGAGCCCGCAGTGGTTCTGGATGGAGGACCGCTTCCCCGGCGCCGACCAGTGGAACTCCCTCCACGAACGCCTCGTCGCGGCCTGGAAGAAGCAGGGCGCGCTCCTGCCGCCGGGCGGCCCGCTCTACTTCGCGCACTCCGCCGAGGACGAACTCGGCGAGGACCTGATGACGGTCGCCTACCTGAAGGAGACCGCGGAGCAGGCGGGACTCGACACGGACTGGATCTCCATGGAGGAGATCGGCTGGGACCCGCTCTCCGGCCGCTTCGTCGACAACCGGCTCGCGTTCATCCGGAGCTGCTTCAAGCTCTATCCCTGGGAGTGGCTGACCTCCGACGCGTTCGCCGACCATGTCCTGGACACCCTCGACAACGGCGGCGGCACCGGTACGACCCTGTGGATCGAGCCCGCCTGGAAGATGCTCCTCTCCAACAAGGCGCTCCTCGCCGTCCTCTGGGAGCTCTACCCGGACCATCCGAACCTGCTCCCCGCCTACCTCGACGGCCCCCGCGAGCTGGCCCGCACGAACGGCTACGTCGCCAAGGCCCTGCTCGGCCGCGAGGGCGCCGGGGTGACGATCCACGAACCCGGCGCCGCGCCCGTCGTACGCGAAGAGGCCTGCTGCTACCAGGAGCTGGCGCCGCTCCCGGACTTCGACGGCAACCGTGTCGTCCTCGGCGCCTGGGTCGTCGAGGACGAGTCGGCGGGCCTCGGCATCCGGGAGTCCTCCGGCCTGATCACGGACGAGTACGCCCGCTTCCTGCCCCACGTGATCCTCTAGGGCGGTTCGCAGGGACCCGGGCCCGGGTCCCTGCGCGGGTCCTCCCGGGCCCGGGTTCCTACGCGCCGAGTACGGCCCGGAGCTGGGCCAGGCCCCAGTCCAGGTCCTCCTCGGTGATGACCAGAGGCGGGGCGATCCGGACGGTGACGCCGTGGGTGTCCTTGACGAGGACGCCCCGCTCCATCAGCCTCTCCGAGATCTCCCGGCCCGTGCCATGGGCGGGGGCGATGTCGACGCCCGCCCACAGACCGCGCCCGCGCACCGCCGTGACATGACCGGAGTCCTTCAACAGGCCCAGTTCACGGTGCAGCCGCTCGCCGAGCGTGGTCGCCCGCCGCTGGTACTCGCCCGACCGCAGCATCGCGATCACCTCCAGCGCCACCGCGCACGCCAGCGGATTCCCGCCGAAGGTCGACCCGTGCTCCCCTGGCCGGAACACCCCGAGCACCTCCGCGCTCGACACCACCGCCGACACCGGTACGACCCCGCCGCCGAGCGCCTTCCCGAGGACGTACATGTCCGGCACCACGCCCTCGTGCTCGCACGCGAACGTACGGCCGGTCCGTCCCAGACCCGACTGGATCTCGTCCGCGACGAACAGCACGTTCCGCTCCCGCGTCAGCTCCCGCACGGCCGGCAGATATCCGGCCGGCGGCACCAGCACCCCCGCCTCGCCCTGGATCGGTTCCAGCAGCACGGCCACCGTGTTCTCCGTGACCGCCGCCCGCAGGGCCGTCAGGTCCCCGTACGGCACGATCTCGAAGCCCGGTGTGTACGGGCCGAAGTCCGCCCGGGCCTCCGGGTCCGTCGAGAAGCTGATGACCGTCGTCGTACGCCCGTGGAAGTTGTTGCCCGCGACCACGATCTTCGCCATCTCGGCCGGGACGCCCTTGACCCGGTACCCCCACTTTCTGGCCGTCTTCACCGCCGTCTCCACCGCCTCCGCGCCGGTGTTCATCGGCAGCACCATCTCCATGCCGCACAGTTCGGCCAGTTCCCGGCAGAAGTCCGCGAACCGGTCGTGGTGGAACGCCCGCGACGTCAGCGTCACCCGGTCCAGTTGCGCCTTGGCCGCCTCGATCAGCCGCCGGTTGCCGTGGCCGAAATTCAGCGCCGAGTATCCGGCCAGCATGTCGAGGAAGCGGCGCCCCTCGACGTCCGTCATCCAGGCCCCGTCCGCCGTCGCCACGACGACGGGCAGCGGGTGGTAGTTGTGCGCGCTGTGCGCGTCGGCCGAGGCGATGAACGCCTCCGTCGTCTCCCTGGCATCCATGGTGGTCACGGGATCTCCGTTCTCTGTCGAGCGGCACGGGGGAGAGGCGCGGTCCCTTCCGGCGTGCCGCACGGCGCGTTCTCCCCGGGCCCGGACGCGTGGCGTCCGCGCGGGGGCGGGTTTCTGGCCTATTTCCTATCGTCGCTCGCATGGTGGAACGGGGACCCCCGTGATCCGGCGCGCCCGGTAGTCTGACCGGCGGGGCCGTGACTGGCGCGCTGGGATGGGACCGACCATCGGGGAGCGGCACCCGCGCTGAGGCTTTCCCGGGGCGATCCCGGACCTCCGGACGGAGCGGCAGGCCGCCTGGAGGAGCCCGGAGTGTCCGGGCGAGGAGTCGTGGCAACCGAGTGCCGTGCGCCTGGGCCGACCCGTGAACGCTGAACGCAACGTCCGGAGGCCGTCATGCCAGAGCCCCTTTCCACCGAGTCCACCGCCTTCCGCAGCGCCCTCGACGTGATCCGGGCCGTGGAGCCCCGCGTCGCCGACGCCATCGGCCAGGAGATCGCCGACCAGCGCGACATGCTCAAACTGATCGCGTCCGAGAACTACGCCTCCCCGGCCACCCTCCTGGCCATGGGCAACTGGTTCAGCGACAAGTACGCCGAGGGCACCGTCGGGCGCCGCTTCTACGCCGGCTGCCGCAACGTCGACACCGTCGAGGCCCTCGCCGCCGAGCACGCCCGCGAACTCTTCGGCGCCGAGCACGCCTACGCCCAGCCGCACTCCGGCATCGACGCGAACCTCGTCGCCTTCTGGGCCGTCCTCGCCGCCCGCGTGGAGGCCCCGGCCCTCGCCCAGGCCGGCGTCCGCAACGTCAACGACCTCTCCGAGGCCGACTGGGCCGAACTGCGCCAGGCCTTCGGCAACCAGCGCATGCTCGGCATGTCCCTGGACGCCGGCGGCCACCTCACCCACGGCTTCAGGCCCAACATCAGCGGCAAGATGTTCGACCAGCGCTCGTACGGCACCGACCCCGCCACCGGCCTCATCGACTACGAGGCCCTGCGCGTCTCCGCCCGCGAGTTCAAGCCGCTCATCATCGTCGCCGGATACTCCGCCTACCCCCGCCTGGTGAACTTCCGGATCATGCGCGAGATCGCCGACGAGGTCGGCGCCACGCTCATGGTCGACATGGCGCACTTCGCCGGCCTCGTCGCGGGCAAGGTCCTCACCGGCGACTTCGACCCGGTCCCGCACGCCCAGATCGTCACCACCACCACGCACAAGTCGCTCCGCGGCCCGCGCGGCGGCATGGTCCTGTGCGACGAGACCCTCGCCGAACAGGTCGACCGCGGCTGCCCGATGGTGCTCGGCGGCCCGCTGCCCCACGTCATGGCCGCCAAGGCCGTCGCGCTCGCCGAGGCCCGCCGCCCCGAGTTCCGCGACTACGCCCAGGCCGTCGTCGACAACTCCCGTGCCCTGGCCGAGGGGCTGATGCGCCGCGGCGCCACGCTGGTCACCGGCGGCACCGACAACCACCTCAACCTCATCGACGTCGCCACCTCCTACGAACTGACCGGCCGCCAGGCCGAGTCCGCGCTGCTCGACTCGGGCATCGTCACCAACCGCAACGCCATCCCCGCCGACCCGAACGGCGCCTGGTACACCTCCGGCATCCGCATCGGCACCCCCGCGCTGACCACCCGCGGGCTCGGCGCCACCGAGATGGACGAGATCGCCGGTCTGATCGACCGCGTCCTGACCACCACGGAGGCGGGCACCACCGCCAAGGGCGCGCCCTCCAAGGCCCAGCACGTGCTGGACGCGAAGATCTCCGACGAGATCGCCCACCGCGCGAGCGACCTGCTCACCGGCTTCCCGCTCTACCCGGAGATCGACCTGGGCTGACGCACCGCACCGGGGCCGGATCCCTCCGGCCCCGGACCGCGGACCGGCCCGTCCTAGACCTCGACCAGCTCCTGGACCGGCTCCGGCAGCGGTTCGGCGTTCACTCGGCGGGCCGTCGCGCGGCGGACGAACCACGTGGCCCCGGCGCCGAGGGCCAGGCCCGCGGCGAGTCCGGGCAGTGCCCACGCCGCCGGGTCCGGCTCCACCCGGACGGAGGACGCGGCCGCCCCGGAGCCGAACAGTCTTTCCTCCCGCGCGAGCTGGTCGAACACCGAGAGCGGCGCCCGGTGCCAGCGGAAGTCGCCGCCCACCATGTCGGGAGCCAGATCCGACCGCACCCACGGCGCGCCGTCGGCGGTGAGGAACACCTGGTCCTGGCGCTCGATGGCGACGTCACCCCCGGGACCCGTGACCCCCCAGATCACCGTGACCTCAGGACCGGGAAGGTGGCCGTCCGCCCACTCGTCGGGCGTCTTCTTCGGCCCCGTGTACCGGGGTGACAGCAGCCGCCACAGCAGTCCGAAATCCGGATCGCCGCTGTGCAGGGTGGTCGTCCGTCCCGTGTCACCGGCGATGGTCAGGACGATGTCCGGGCTGTCGCCCGAGGGGCGCTGCGCGGCGTTCTCGGCGCTCTCCCGGACCGCCGGTGCGGCCACCGGCCCGCTCGCCGCCGGGCCGGCCAGGGCGGACGGCGCCGCCGACACCACCACCGCGGCGGTCGCCCCCAACGCCCCCACCACCGTGACCAGTCCACGAAGCCCGCGCATGGAACCCCCAACCGGCCGACGCAGAGCCGGCCCGCACACCGTTGTGCCAATTTCTGGGTACGCCGACGGACCCGCCGGGGTTCCCCTCGACGACGACGTCCGAGCAGCGCTCCGCCCTGCCGAATCCGGCTACCTGGGCGGATCGGCATTGTTAAGCGCCCGTGACGCCGAAAGCACCCCCTCCAGGCGGAACGTCACCTCACCGTTGCACTTCCATGACGGTGGGTGTTCGAATCCCGCTCAGGTGAGCGAAATGGTCACCGTCTGTGCCGGTGAGCCGGAGGCTCGGAGGGCGCGGTTCCCGGAACCGCGGCGCCGACGCACCCGAGTCGCATCTCTTTCCGGCCAGTTCCGGAGCGGGCGCCGGTACCTGAGAGAATGGTGAACATGGCCTCTGACAGTCCTCGCGTGCTCTCCGGAATCCAGCCCACGGCAGGCTCGTTCCACCTCGGCAACTACCTCGGCGCCGTCCGTCAGTGGGTGGCGCTCCAGGAGTCCCACGACGCGTTCTACATGGTCGTCGACCTGCACGCGATCACGATTCCGCAGGACCCCGCGGACCTGCGGGCCAACACCCGGCTCGCCGCGGCGCAGCTCCTCGCCGCCGGTCTCGATCCCGAGCGCTGCACGCTGTTCGTCCAGAGCCACGTCCCCGAGCACGCGCAGCTCGCCTGGGTCATGAACTGCCTCACCGGCTTCGGCGAGGCCTCCCGCATGACCCAGTTCAAGGACAAGTCCGCCAAGCAGGGCGCCGACCGCGCGAGCGTCGGCCTCTTCACGTACCCGGTCCTCCAGGTGGCGGACATCCTGCTGTACCAGGCCCACGAGGTCCCGGTCGGCGAGGACCAGCGCCAGCACATCGAGCTGACGCGTGACCTCGCCGAGCGCTTCAACGGCCGCTTCGGCGACACGTTCAGGATTCCGAAGCCGTACATCCTCAAGGAGACGGCGAAGATCTTCGATCTCCAGGACCCGTCGATCAAGATGAGCAAGTCGGCGTCGACGCCGAAGGGGCTCATCAACCTGCTCGACGACCCGAAGGTGACCGCCAAGAAGGTCAAGAGCGCCGTCACGGACACGGACACCGTCATCCGGTACGACACGGAGGACAAGCCGGGCATCAGCAATCTCCTCACCATCTACTCCACCCTCACCGGCACGTCGATCGCCGCGCTGGAGCAGGAGTACGAGGGCAAGATGTACGGCGCGCTCAAGACGGACCTCGCCCAGGTCATGGTCGACTTCGTGACGCCGTTCCGGGAGCGCACCCAGCAGTATCTGGACGACCCCGAGACGCTCGACTCGATCCTGGCCAAGGGTGCGGAGAAGGCGCGCGCCGTCGCCGCGGAGACGCTCTCGCAGGCGTACGAGCGGGTCGGATTCCTGCCCGCCAAGCACTGACGGCCGAGGCCGCCGCCGAAGGCGGGGCCGTGCCCCGGCCCCGCGCGGCACGGCCCGTACCACACCACCTTCGGCAGTCAGTACGAGACGAGCGCGACACTCTTACGACGGCCGATTGCGGGTCATACCGCCGTACAGTCGAGAGCGGGGCGGGCGGAGCGATCGCCCCCTCCCGCGCGCAGCACCACCGAACAGCCCTGACCATCGACAACGACAGGAGACGACGTGGGGACCGTAACGATCGGCGTGTCGATCGCGGTCCCGGAGCCTCACGGCAGCCTGCTCCAGGAGCGGCGCGCGGGCTTCGGCGACCCCGCGGCTTGCTGCATTCCCACGCACGTCACCCTGCTGCCGCCGACCGAGGTCGAGGAATCAGCGCTGCCCGCGATCGAGACGCACCTCGTCGAGGTCGCGGCCGCCGGGCGCCCGTTCCCGATGCGGCTGTCCGGCACGGGCACCTTCCGCCCCCTGTCACCGGTCGTGTACGTCCGCGTCGCCGAGGGCGCCGAGGCCTGCACCTGGCTCCAGAAGCAGGTCCGGGATGCCTCGGGCCCCGTCGCCCGCGAGCTGCAGTTCCCGTACCACCCGCACGTCACCGTGGCGCACGGCATCGACGAAGCGGCCATGGACCGTGCCTTCGAGGCGCTCTCCGACTACGAGGCCGCGTGGCCCTGCGCCGGATTCGCGCTCTACGAGCAGGGCGCCGACGGTGTGTGGCGCAAGCTCCGCGAGTTCGCCTTCGGCAGCGCCGTGGTGCCCCCGCAGGCCACCTCGCCCGAGCGGGACACCACGCTTCCCGCGCTCTGACCGGCGCGTACCTCAGACCGGCAGCCGCCTGAACACCGCTCGCGGCGTGTGCCGCAGTGCCGACATGACCATGCGGAGAGCCCCCGGCACCCACACCGTCTCGGAGCGCCGCCTCAGCCCCAGCTCGATCGCCGCGGCCACCGCCTCCGGAGTGGTCGACAGCGGGACCTCGGGCAGATGGGCCGTCATCCGCGTACGGACGAATCCGGGGCGTACGACCATGACGTGCGCGCCCGTGCCGTGCAGCGCGTCCCCCAGGCCCTGCGCGAAGGCGTCCAGGCCCGCCTTGCTGGAGCCGTAGATGAAGTTCGAGCGGCGGGCGCGTTCGCCCGCGACCGAGGACAGCACCACCAGCGAGCCGTGCCCCTGCGTCTGCAGCGCCCGCGCGCACACCAGACCCGAGGACACCGCGCCTGTGTAGTTCGTCTGCGCGACCCGGACCGCCGCGACCGGCTCCTTCTCGTCCAGGGCCTGGTCGCCGAGCACCCCGAACGCCATCAGGACCATGTCGATGTCGCCCTCGGCGAAGACCTTGCCGAGCACGGCCTCGTGGGACTCGGGATCGAGGGCGTCGAAGGCGAGGGTACGGACGTCCGCGCCGAGTCCGCGCAGCCGCTCGGCCGCCTCCTCCAGGGCGGGCGTCGGCCGTCCGGCGAGCCACACCGTGCGGGTGCGCCGGGTGATCATCCGGCGCGCGGTGGCCAGCGCGATCTCGGACGTGCCGCCGAGAACCAGCAGGGACTGGGGGAATCCGAAGGCGTCCTTCATGACAGCTAGCTCCTAAAGACGGGGAACCGGAGGGGCGTGCGGGGCCGGGCGCTCCGCGGGCCGGGAACGGCGTGGGGCGGGGCCGGGAACGGCGCGGTACAGGCTGGGCCGGGAACGGCGCGGGGCGGGGCTGGGCCGGGAACGGCGCGGGGCGCTCTACAGGCCGAGGCGGCGGGACAGGTCCGAGGTGAAGACGCCCCGCGGGTCCAGCTCCCGGCGCAGCGAACGGAACGCGCCGAGCCGCGGATACATCGCTTCCAGCAGTTCGGGCCGCAGCCGCGCGTCCTTGGCGAGGTACACGCGCCCTCCGGCCTCCGCCACCTCCTCGTCCAGCTCGTCGAGGAAGGCGCCGAGGCCCGGCAGGCCCGCCGGGATGTCCAGGGCCAGGGTCCAGCCGGGCACGGGGAAGGACAGCCAGCCCGGATCGCCCTCTCCGAAGCGCTTCAGCACGGCGAGGAAGGACGGGCAGCGGCGTTCGGAGATGCGCCGCACGATGCGCCGCAGGGTCTCCTCCCGGCCGTGTCCGACGACGAACTGGTACTGCACGAAGCCGCCGCGCCCGTAGACGCGGTTCCAGTGCGGTACCCCGTCGAGGGGGTGGAAGAAGGCCGGGATCGGCTGGAGTTCGCCGGTCCGCGCGCGGGGTGCCTTGCGGTACCAGAGTTCGTTGAAGAGGCCCACGGTCGTCCGCCCGAGGAGCCCTTCCGGTACGAACGAGGGGGCGGCCGGCAGGCGCGACGGGCGGAACGCCAGCGGGTGTCTGCGGGCCCGCGGGGGCAGCGCGTCCAGCGGAGCGTGATCGCCGCGGGTCAGCACCGAGCGTCCGGTCCCCGCCCCGCGGGCGAGGAGGTCGATCCAGGCCACCGAGTAGCGGTACCGGTGGTCGGTGGCGGTGAGGCGGGCCATCAGGTCGTCCAGGTCCACCGTGCGTTCGGTGTCGACGGACATCAGGCCGCTCTCCACCGGCTGGAGGCGGACGGTCGCCGTCAGGATCACCCCGGTCAGGCCCATGCCGCCCGCCGTCGCGTCGAACAGGGGGGTGCCGCGCCCGACCGTCCTGATCTCGCCGTCCGCCGTCAGCAGCTCGAAGGACAGGACGTGACGGGCGAAGGAGCCGGACACGTGGTGGTTCTTGCCGTGGATGTCCGCGCCGATCGCGCCGCCCACGGTCACATAGCGGGTCCCCGGCGTCACGGGCACGAACCAGCCGAGGGGGAGCAGGACCTCCATGAGCCGGTGCAGGGACACCCCCGCGTCGCACAGGACCGTGCCGCCGCCCGCGTCGATGGCGTGGATCCGGTCCAGGCCCGTCATGTCGAGCACCGCCCCGCCCGCGTTCTGCGCGGCGTCGCCGTAGGCCCGTCCGAGCCCCCGGGCGATCCCTCCCCGGGCCCCGCACTCCCGGACGGCGGCCGCCGCCTCCCCGTAGGTGCGCGGACGGACCAGACGGGCGGTGGTCGGAGCGGTGCGGCCCCAACCCGTGACGGAGACGGAGTCGGCAGGCATGACCGTGACCGTAGCGCCGCCGAGGGTGCGCAACGGGGCAATCTGCCCACCGCTCCCGGCTCCTCACCGAAATGGGTGATTAATGGGATGTCGTCCAAGATTGCCGTAGTTCTGCGACCGCTCCCTAGAAGAGTGGCCTCACATGGACGACCTTGACGACCGTGACGAGATGGATCGGCGGCTTGACGGCGTGGACCGTCCACCGGGCGACATGGACCGCCGACTGCTGTCCGTGCTCCACGCGTACGGCGGGAATCCGCACGTCGCGGCCGTCGCGCGCACCCTGTCCCGGAGCGGGGAGCACGGCGCCCTGTGGCTCGCCGCCGGGCTTGCCGGGGCGGCCGCCGACCGCGATCGGCGCGGCGCGTGGCTGCGCGCGACGGCGCTCACCGCCGGCGCGCACCTCGCGAGCATGGGCGTGAAACGGATCGTGCGCCGCCCGCGTCCCACGCACGTGGCGCCCCGGGCGCGCACGGCCGGACGGCACTCCTTCCCCAGCTCCCACGCGGCCTCCGCCACCGCCGCGGCGGTGGCCTACGGCACGCTCGGCGCCTACGCCGTCCCGCCGCTCGCCGCCGCGATGTGCCTCTCGCGCCTCGTCGTGGGCGTCCACTACCCCACGGACGTCGCCGCCGGCGCGGCCCTCGGCGCCGCGGCGGCCGGACTGGGCGCCCGCTGGATCGGGGCCGGCCGTGACTGAGCGCACGGCGCTGCTGGAGCGCACCTCGGCCCCGGCCCCGCCACCGCGGAGCCTGAGCCGGCTGCTGCGCGGCCTCGTCCGGACCGCGCGCCCCCGCCAGTGGGTCAAGAACATGCTCGTCGTGGCCGCCCCGGCCGCCGCCGGCCGGCTCTTCTCGCAGCACGCGGTCGTTCAACTCGCCGTGGTCTTCGTGCTGTTCACGGCCTGCGCCGCCGCCGTGTATCTGATCAACGACGCCCGGGACGCCACCGCCGACCGCGCCCATCCCGTGAAGCGCCACCGCCCGGTGGCCGCGGGCCAGGTCCCCGTCCCGGTCGCGTACGCCGTCGGCGGCACCCTCGTGGTCCTCGCGCCCGCGGCCGCCGCCTGGTTCTGCCCGGCGGCCGTCTGCGCGCTGCTGACCGCGTACCTCGGCATGCAGCTCGCGTACTGCGTGAGCCTCAAGCACGTGCTCGTCGTGGACCTCGTCGTCGTCACGACCGGGTTCCTGATGCGGGCCATGATCGGCGGTCTGGCCCTCGGCATCCCGCTCTCGCGCTGGTTCCTCATCACCACCGGCTTCGGGGCGCTGTTCATGGTCTCGGCGAAGCGCTACTCCGAAGCGGTGCAGATGGCGGGCACAGCGGGAGCCACGCGCGCGCTGCTCACCGAGTACACGACCGGCTACCTGCGTTTCGTCTGGCAGCTCGCCGCCGGGGTCTCCGTCCTCGGCTACTGCCTGTGGGCCCTGGAGGAGGGCGGAGTGCCGAGCACCGGGCTGCTGCCGTGGCGTCAGCTCTCCATGGTCGCCTTCATCCTGGCCGTCCTGCGCTACGCGGTCTTCGCCGACCGGGGCACGGCGGGCGAGCCGGAGGACGTGGTCCTGCGCGACCGTCCGCTCGCCCTCATCGGTCTGGTGTGGCTGGCGATGTACGGACTCGCCGTGGCCAACTGGTGAGCGTGACCGAGGACCGGCCCGGCCCCGCTCTCCTCGCCGGCCACGGCGCGGACTCCGGGGCGCCCGCCGCCTCGGCGTCCGCCGTCGCGGAACGGGTGACGGCCCGCGAGGAGGCCCGCCCGCGGCGGCGGTTCCTGCGGGAGCTCCTCGGCTTCGCGGCGGTCGGGGTCCTCGCCTACGCGGCCGACCTCGGCCTGTTCGTGTGGCTCCGTGGCCCGGCGGGTCTCGACCCTCTGACGGCCAAGGCGGTGTCCTTCCTCGCGGGCTGCTCGGTGGCGTACGTCGGGAACGCGCTCGGCACCTACCGGCACGCGGCGGCGCGGAGCCCGCGGCGGTACCTGATCTTCCTCGCGGTGAACATCGCGGGCGCGCTGATGCAGTTGCTGTGCCTCGCCGTCAGTCACTACGGGCTCGGGTTCACCTCACCGCGCGCGGACATCGTCTCCGGCGCGGGAGTCGGTATGGCGCTGGCCACGGTCCTGCGATTCTGGGGTACCCGGTCACTGGTTTTCCGAGGCGAGGGCAGAGTCGGATCATGGACTGGCTGAAAAAGATTCCCGGCGTGGGACCTTGGGTCGTACGCCTCATGGCGACGCACGCGTGGCGGTCGTACGAGCGGCTCGACCGCGTGAAGTGGACGCGGCTCGCCGCGGCGATGACCTTCATCAGCTTCGTGGCGCTGTTCCCGCTGCTGACCGTGGCCGCGGCGGTCGGTGCCGCCACGCTGAGCGCGCAGCAACAGAAGGACCTCCAGGACAAGCTGGCCGAGCAGGTGCCGGGCATCTCCGACCAGCTAGACATCAACAGCCTCGTGCAGAACGCCGGCACGATCGGGCTCGTCGCGGGCGCTCTGCTGCTGGTCACCGGCATCGGCTGGGTCGGCTCCATGCGGGAGTGCCTGCGCGCGGTCTGGGAGCTGCCCGACAGCGAGGGGAACCCGCTTCTGCGCAAGATCAAGGACGGGGGAGTCCTCGTCGGTCTCGGCGGCGCCGTGCTCCTCACCATCGCCGTCTCCACGCTCGCCTCCACGGCGATGGGCTGGTCCGCGCGGCACGTGGGCCTCGACGAGAACGGCTGGGGGAGCACCCTTCTCCAGGCTGTCGCCTTCGCGGTGGCCGTGCTCGCCGACTTCCTGGTCCTGCTGTACGTGCTGACCCTGCTGCCCGGTGTGGAGCCGCCGCGCCGCCGGCTGATCGTCGCCGCGCTGATCGGCGCCGTCGGGTTCGAGCTGCTCAAGCTGCTGCTCAGCGGCTACATGCGGGGGGTGGCGTCGAAGAGCATGTACGGGGCTTTCGGCGTGCCGATCGCGCTGCTCCTGTGGATCAACTTCACCTCGAAACTGCTCCTGTACTCCGCCGCCTGGACGGCGACGCCCAGCGAGGGCCAGGACCGGGAGGCGGCCGCAGACGGCGAACCGGCGGGCGACGGCGAACCGGCGGGCGACGGCGAACCGGCGGGCCCGGGGGACCGGGGGGACTCGGGGGATCCGAAGAGCGCGACCAAACCGCCCGAGTCCCGGGCGGTCAACGGCGGCGGCGCATCAGGTCCGGCAGCGGCCAGCGGCGGTTGACCAGGAAGACGCCCGCCGCGAGCAGGGCGAGGAAACCGCCCGTCAGACCGAGCGCGATACCGATACCGCTCGAACCGCCCTTCGCCGCCGCGGTGGAGGCCGCCACCGGCTTCGTGGAGCTGTGCGCGGTGCCCGTGCCGGAGCCGGTGCCGGGGCTCGACCCGTCCGACGCGTTCGCGCCCGGCTGGGCCGTGGTGTCCACGCCCTTGGGCGCGACCAGTTCGCCCACCGGCTGGACCTTGTCCGCGGCCTGGAAGCCCCAGTCGAGCAGTTGCGCGGCCTCCTTGTAGACCTCGTTGTGCTCCTTCTTCTCCGGGTTCATGACCGTGACGAGCAGCACCTTGCCGCCGCGCTCGGCGACGCCCGTGAACGTGGCGCCCGCGTTGGTGGTGTTGCCGTTCTTCACACCCGCGATGCCCTGGTACGGGGTGATGTCGCTGTCACCGGACAACAGCCGGTTGGTGTTCCGGATCTCCGAGGACGCGCGGGCGGACGTGCCCTTCTTGTTCCCGGTCGTCTTCCCGGCCGTCGTGCCCGGGAAGGTGGCCCGCACGGTCGAGCAGTACTCCCGGAAGTCCTTCTTCTGGAGCCCCGAACGGGCGAACAGCGTCAGGTCGTAGGCGGACGACACCTGGCCCCTGGCGTCGTAGCCGTCCGGGCTCACCACGTGCGTGTCGAGGGCCTGGAGGTCGTCCGCGTGCGCCTGCATGTCCTTGACCGTCTCGGGGACGCCGCCGTTCATCGCGGACAGCACGTGGACGGCGTCGTTGCCGGACTTCAGGAAGACACCGAGCCACAGGTCGTGGACGGTGTACGTCTGGTTCTCCTTTATGCCCACCACGCTGGAGCCCGCGCCGATGCCCGCCAGCTCGGAGGAGGCCACCTTGTGCGAGGTGCTTCTCGGGAACTTGGGCAGCACCGTGTCGGCGAACAGCATCTTCAGCGTGCTCGCCGGAGGCAGCCGCCAGTGCGCGTTGTGCGCGGCCAGGACGTCGCCGGACTCCGCGTCGGCGACGATCCAGGAACGGGCGGTGATGTCCGGAGGCAGCACGGGGGCGCCGGTGCCGAGGTCCACCTGGTTGCCGGGCCGGCCGAGCCGCTCGCCGCCGAGGCTCGACATGTTCGCCGGGGGCGTGGCCGACGGGGAGGAGGCGGGGCTCGCCGTCGGGCTCGCGTCATCGGTGTCGGCGAACGCGGGCGCGGTGAGGGAAACGGTCAGCAGAGTGGCTGAAGTGATCAGCAAGGATCGTCGAATGGTCTTTTTCGAGGCGGGCACGATCGAGAAAGTACAGGTGTTGTGACCGGAATTCCCGTCACCATTCGGGGGAGCCGCCTCGCCCTCTCCACCCCGGCGCCGGATCACGGTGGCCGACGGCGATACTGAACGCATGAAGCTCAGCCGCCCCGTGTCCTGGTTCCTGCTCGCCTTCGGGGTGTGGAGTTGGGTCATTTGGGTCACTTTCGCTAAGAATCTCTGGAAAGACGCCAGTGGGCTCGCGTTCGACGACGCGGGCGATCCGACCGCGTATTTCTGGGTGCACCTGACGCTCGCCGTCGTGTCGTTTGTCCTTGGGACGGTCGTCGGGGTCATCGGGTTGCGCGGCGTACGCGCTTTGCGCCAGACGTCATAACGGGGGATACGGCGTCATGGTCATCTTGTTCGTGTTGGTGGGCCTGACCGTGCTGGCCGTGCTCGGCGGCCTGCACTGGTACGCATGGCGCCGGCTGGTGCGGGACACCACGAGCGGGCCCGGACCGGCCCGTCGGCTGGGCACGGTCCTCTTCGTCGCCGCGCCGCTGCTGATGGTCGGCGCCCTCGTGGCCGAGCGCGCGGGCGCTCCCTTCGTGCTCCAGCGGACGCTGGCCTGGCCCGGATTCCTGTGGATGCCGCTGAGCCTCTACCTCGTACTGGCGCTGCTGGCCGGGGAGCTCGTACGGCCGCTCCTGCTCCGCGCCGACGCGCGCAGGGCGGCCCGGCGGCAGGAGACCGACGGCTCCTCGGCACCCGTGGCCGCCGAGGGTGCGGAGCCGCGCGCGAGTGCGCGATCCGCCTCCGGCGCGGCACCGGCGGGGAAGGAGCGGCCCGGACCCGCGGAGGCGCCGGAACCGGCGGGCAGGGCCGAGCCGGCGGGGCCGGCTGAAACGGAGGGGCCCGCTGGACCGGTGGGGTCCGCCGAACCGGCGGAAGCCGTGTCCGTGCCCTCGCGGCGGCTGTTCGTCTCGCGGGTCGTGGGTGGCACGGCCGCGGCCGTCGCCGTCGGGACCGTGGCCCACGGGACGTACGGCGTGCTGCGCGGGCCCAGGGTGAAGCGGGTCACCGTGCCGCTCGCCAAACTGCCCCGGTCCGCCCACGGTTTCCGGATCGCCGTCGTGAGCGACATCCACCTCGGACCGGTGCTCGGACGCGGATTCGCGCAGAAGGTCGTCGACACGATCAACTCCACGCAGCCCGATCTGATCGCCGTCGTCGGTGACCTGGTCGACGGCAGCGTGAAGAACCTCGGCCCCGCCGCCGCACCGCTCGCCGGGCTGCGCGCCCGGCACGGGTCCTACTTCGTCACCGGGAACCACGAGTACTTCTCCGGAGCCGAGCAGTGGATCCAGGAGGTGCGGGAGCTGGGGATCCATCCCCTGGAGAACGCGCGGACCGAGCTGGCCGGATTCGACCTCGCCGGCGTGAACGACCTCCAGGGCGAGAGCGAGGGACAGGGACCCGACTTCGGCAAGGCGCTCGGAGACCGCGACACGACACGAGCCTGTGTGCTCCTCGCACATCAGCCCGTACAGATCCATGAAGCGGTACGCCACGGGGTCGACCTCCAGTTGTCCGGACACACCCATGGCGGACAGCTCTGGCCGGGCAATCTCATCGCGGCCGCCGCCAATCCGACGGTCGCCGGCCTGGACCGCTACGGCGACACACAGCTCTACGTCTCCCGGGGCGCCGGAGCCTGGGGGCCGCCCACCCGGGTCGGCGCGCCCTCGGACATCACCGTCGTCGAGCTGGCGTCACGCGAAGCCTGAGAATCCCCTGTGAAAGAGGGACGGAAAAGATCATTTTCGTCGGTCCTGAGCACTTTCCCGATTCGCTTCCCCGGCCGAAACTCCTGTGATTAGGTGATCCGCGCCACTAAGGGAGTGGTGTGCGGGGCGCCTGGGGAGGGCACCGATGCGATCGGTTCGCTTATGGATTCTGGTGGCGTTACTCGTCGTCGCGGGCGCCGGTGTGGCCGGCTGGCAGCTCCTGCCGGCGAAGGGGAACGACAACCGCACCATCACCGTGGGCACCACGGACGCCGTCACCTCGCTCGACCCGGCCGGCGCCTACGACGCCGGATCCTGGGCTCTGTTCAGCAATGTCTTCCAGTCGCTGCTCACCTTCGAGCCCGGCGGCGCCAAGCCCGTCCCGGACGCCGCCAAGAGCTGCGCGTTCACCGACACGGGCCTGCGCACGTACCGCTGCACGCTCCGTGACGACCTGGCGTTCCCGAGCGGGCGCACGATGACTGCCGAGGACGTGAAGTTCTCCTTCGACCGCGTCAAGCGCATCAACGACGAGGTCGGGCCCGCCTCACTCCTCGCCACCCTGGGCAGCGTGGACGCGAGCGGCCGGACCGTCGTCTTCCATCTGTCCTCGCCCGACGCGACCTTCCCGTTCAAGCTGGCGACCGGCGCCGGGTCGATCGTCGACAGCACCCGCTACCCCAGGCGCAGCCTGCGCACCGGCTCCGGCGTCGACGGCACGGGACCCTACGTCCTGAAGACGTACACGCAGAGCTCGCAGGCCGTCCTCGCCCCCAACCCTCGCTACCTGGGCGCCGTCGACGGCCTCGGCAGCCCCGTCGTGCTGCGCTACTACGCCAACTCGGAGGCGCTGCAGGTGGCGTGGAAGGCGAAGGAGCTCGACGTCGTGGCCCGTCAGTTACCGCCCGCCGTGCTCGCCGCCCTCTCACCGAGCGACCCCGCGCAACGCGTCACGGAGGCCGAGAGCGCCGAGACCCGCAACCTCGTCCTCGACGTGCGCGAGAGTTCGCCGCTGCACGACCGGCGGGTCCGGCAGGCCCTCGCCTCGCTGATCGACCGCCAGGAGCTGGTCGACCGGACGTACCGCGGGACCACCGACGCGCTGTACGGGCTGATCCCGGCGGGCATCACCGGGCACGCGACCTCGTTCTTCGACGCCTATCCGAAACCGGATCCCAAGAAGGCGCGGGCCCTGCTGACCGAGGCCGGGGTCTCCCTGCCCGTGCGCTTCACCTACGGGTTCGCCGAGGGACGCGGTGCCGCGGGCGAGGAGGCGGCCGAGCTCAAGCGGCAACTGGAGGCGGACGGACTCTTCAAGGTGACGACCGAGGGGTTCGAGTGGACCGAGTTCCAGAAGAAGTACGCGGAGGGCGGGCTGGACGCCTGGGCGGTCGGCTGGGTCGCCGACTATCCCGACGCGGACACCTTCGGCGCGCAGCTCGTCGGCACCGGCAACAGCATGAAGAACGGCTACACCAGCAACGAGGTCGACCGTCTGATCAAGGAGACGCAGGACGACGCCGACCGAAGCCGCACGGCGGACGCGTTCCGGCGGCTCCAGACGCGCGTCGCGGAGGACGTCCCGCTGGTTCCCCTGTGGCAGCGCAAGGACTACGTCATCAGCACGGAGGACATCAGCGGCGGCCAGTACCTGTCCGACGGCACCGGAGTCTTCCGCCTCTGGCGGCTGAACTGGCTGTGACGACGGCCCCGGGAGCCGGGGCTGTCGTCACAGCCGGTGCTCCTAGGGGTGTGGCGTGGATCCGTACGCCGTCAGGAAGCGGTCGCGGAACGAGCTCATCTTCCACACCGGAGCGTTGTGCTCGGGCTGGATTCCGTCCGTCCAGCCCCAGTCGGCGATCTTGTCGAGCACCTTGGGGTCCTTGGCGACGATCGAGACGGGCACGTCGCGGCTGGCGTGGTTGCCGCTGACCCGCGCTATCGGCTGGTGGTCTCCGAGGAAGATCAGCACGGTGTTCTTGTTGCCGTACTTCACCAGGTAGTCGACCAGGCTCGTCACCGAGTACGAGATCGCCTTGCCGTACTCCACCTTCGACTTCTGCGAGCTGGTGATGATGTCGCCGGGATCCTTGCCGGCCTTCTGGATGGCGTCGTAGACCGAGCCGTCGCCGACCTGGTCCTGGGGGACCGTCTTCGGGATGGGCGCCCAGGGCTGGTGGCTGGAGGTCAGGATGATCGTCGACATCAGCGGCTTGTCGTGCTTCTTGCCGTGCGCCAGGCGCTCGAACGCGGTCAGGGCGTACTGGTCGGGCATGGTCGACCAGCTGAACTTCGGTCCCTTGTACCCGAGGTGGAAGGCGTCGTAGAGCTTGTCGATGCCGTAGAACTTCTGCTCGGGCCAGCCCTTCTGGATGCCCGGCATGACGCCCACGGTGTCGTAGTCGCCCGTCTTCTTGAAGGCGCTGATCAGGGAGAGGTGGTCGCCGGCGGTCACCGTGCGGTAGCGCTGCTGGTTGTTGATCCACAGGCCCGACAGGAACGTCGAGTGGCCGAGCCAACTGCTGCCGCCGTACGTGGCCGAGGTGAGCCAGCCGCTCTTCGCCGCGAAACCGGCCTGGGTCAGCTTCTCGTTCTCCGCGGTCAGGGTCGCGTCGACGTCCGGTGCGATGACCGGGTCCTCGACGGCGCTGCGGCCGTAGCTCTCGATGAACGTGACGATCATGTCCTTGCCGCGCAGGTCGGTGAGCATCTCGTCGGGCGGCGTGTTCGCGAAGTCGTCCTTCTTGACGATCCTGGCGAACTCGGCTTCGTCCCGCAGGGTGCTCCGCACCCGCGCCGCCCGGTCCTGGACGACCAGGGCGGTGTGCTCGGAGGCGATGGGCACCCCGGTGTACTGCACGCCGAGCGCCGCGCAGGTGACCCAGGCCATGGCCAGGACCAGGGTCGTGCGGGTCGCCGTCTCGGTGTTCCTGGCCACCAGGCTGCCGAGCCGGACGACCGACAGCGTCATGAGCACCGGGATGGTGATCACGAGCGCCACGGCCAGCGCCGCGATGCCGAGCGCGCCGCCGTGGCCGAACGTGTCCTCGAGGTAGGCCTGCGCGTCGGCGAACAGCGACCAGTCGAGGACGAGGTTGAAACCCCGTCCGAGGTATTCGTGGAAGCCGATGTCGAGGATGTTCAGGATCGTCAGCACGCCCAGGAGCAGCCCGGCGGCCACCGACAGCGCGATCCGCGGCCGGCGGGGCAGGACGATCAGCAGCGCGCCACCGAAGATCGCCTCCACCGGGAGCCGCAGGAATTCCGCCGGACGGAAACTGTCCTCCTGGCTCGGCATGAGCAGCGCGAACAGGACGAGCGCGGCGGCGACGAGGGTGGTCGTCCAGGCGAGGGCGCGGGCGGCACCGGGATGCCGGCCCCGCCACCCGCTCCCCGGGCCGGACCCGGACGGCTCGTCCCCCGGAGGCTCCTCGCCGCCCCCGGCCCCGTCCCCGAGGGCGGCGTCGGGGACGTCGGGGGCGCTCGGGGTGTCGGGGGTGTCGCGGGCGTCGTCCTCGGGCGAGGACGCGTCGGCGTCCGCGCCGGTCTCGCCGGGCGCTTCGGTCCCGGTCGCGGTGCCGGCCCGGGTGTCGGTCTCGGGCGCCGTGCCGACGGCACCCGGAACCGTGTCGGCCGGGGCACCCGCGTCCTCGGCCCGGCCTTCGTCCGGGACGTCGGTCCCGGACGTGCCGGCGGCCGTTCCGTCGTCGCTCCCGTCGGGGTCCGCCTCTTCACCGGAGGCGGCTTCCGGCGGAGTCTCCACCGGGGCGCCGGAACCGATCGAGGCGGCCTCCTCGGTCGTGGTGACGTCGGGGGCCGCCCCGGCCGCTGCCTCTCCCTCACCCGAGGCGGCGGCGTCCTCATCCGTAGTGGTGTCGGTGTCGGTGTCCGTGTCGGGGTCCGCGTCCGCGTGCGGCTCCTGCGTCGGCTCGTCGCGCGAAGGCGTCTCGTCCGTGTTCGGTAGCTGTCGAGAGCTCGTTTTGAACGACAACCCGGCGGTCCTTCCGTGCGAAGCGCGGTGGTGGCGTGGCGGGCCGATCGCAAGCGGCCGAAGCGCCCTCGTCGTGGTGTACGGGGCCGCGGCGGCCCGTGTTCAACCGCCTCGGTCAGCTTCTGTCCAAGTTCGTTTCCACAGGTCAGAGTGGTACGAGAGGGGTTCCCCTACGGCCGCGGCAGACTCCGCGGTGTCACCGGCCCCGCACCGGCAGCGTCACCGTCACCGCCAGCCCCTCGCCCGGGGCCGTCCGGACCGCGACGCTCCCCCCGTGGGCCCGCACCACGCCCTCCACGATCGCCATCCCGAGCCCGCTGCCCGCGCCGCCGCCGGCCCGGAAGAAACGGTCGAAGACACGCGCCGCGTCCGCCTCCGAGAGCCCGGGGCCCTTGTCCGCGACACACAGCCGCAGGACGCCGTCCGCGCGCTCCAGACCGAGCCGCACGGGCACGTCGCCGGGTGTGTGGGTGCGTACGTTGCCGACGAGGTTGCCCAGCACCTGGCGCAGCCCCGATTCGTCGGCCTGTACGAGCAGGGTGCCGTCGGCGTCCACGGTCACCGGGCGGCCGGGCTGCTGGGCCCGCAGGTCCGCGGCCGCGTCCCGCACGAGCCGGCTCAGGTCGACGTTCCTGAAGCGCAGCTCGGGCCGCTGGTCGAGGCGGGCCAGGGTGAGCAGCTCGTCGACCAGCCGGCCCATCCGGTCGGCCTCCGCGTTCATGCGGTCCCAGGCACGCTTGCGCTCGACGGGGTCGGTCAGCATCCCCTTCTCGTAGAGCTGGAGGTAGCCGCGGATGGCCGCCAGCGGGGTGCGCAGCTCGTGCGAGGCGTCGCCGACGAACCGGCGGAGCTGGGCGGCGCTGTCCTCGCGCGTCCGGTAGGCCGACTCGACCTGGTGCAGCATGGAGTTGAGCGCGAGCCGGAGCTGTTCGACCTCCTGGGTCGGATGCTGGCTGGAGGGGACGCGCCGGGTCAGATCGCCCTCGGCGATGGCGGACGAGGTCTCCACCATGGCCTCCAGCGGCAGCATCCGGCGGCGCACGCTGAACATCGTCAGGCACGCGAGGAGCGCCAACAGCAGGGTGCCCACGGCCAGATCGAGCTTGAGCGCCTTCGCGATGCCCTTGTGCAGTCCGTCGGTCGAGCTGCCGAACAGGACGTAGGTCCCGTCGGCGAGCCGCGTCCCGGTCGCCCGGTAGTCGGCGCCGCGCACGGTGACGTCGCGCGGGTCGACGGCGCGGGTGAGGCCGCCGGGGTCGCCCACGACGGCGGCGAACGCGCGCTGGGTGTCGGTGGGTTCGTAGCCCGCCACCTCGACGGCCCGGCCGTTCCGGTCGACGGCCGCGAAGATCGATTCCGGCTTCGACGACTCGTCCGCGGCGGGTCCGATCCGCTCGTGCACGAACGCGAGGGCGCTCAGCGAGTCGATCTGGCGCATGGTGAGCTGCGAACCGCCCAGTGACGTACGGGTCTTGAGGAGCTGGGCGTCCACCTGGTCGAGCAGATAGTGCCGCATGCCCATCAGGCTCACGGCGGTCGCCACCACGATGCCCAGGGCCAGCAGTCCCACGTTCGCGATCGTGAGCTGGCCGCGCAGCGAGTGGATGCCGTGCCTGCGGCGCGCGGGCCGGCAGCCGGGCCGGAGGGGCGGGTTCACGCGAGCCCGTATCCCACGCCCCGGCGGGTCTTGATCACCGGGGGACCCAGTGGTTCCAGCTTGCGCCGCAGGTAGCTGATGTACGTCTCGACGACCGTCGACTCGGCGGGGTGTTCGTACTGCCAGACATGGCGCAGGAGTTGCTCCTTGGGCACGATCCGGCCGCCGTTGCGGACGAGGAAGCGCAGCAGCGCGTACTCGGTGGGGGTGAGTTCGACCGTGGTGCCCGCGCGGTGGACGCGGTACGTCGTCTCGTCCAGCTCCAGGTCGCCGTAGCGCAGGGGCGGGCGCTGGGGCAGGACGTCGTCGGGCCGGGTGCGGCGCAGGACGGCGGTGATGCGGGCGACGACCTCGTCGATGTTGAACGGCTTGGTGATGTAGTCGTCGCCGAAGCCGAGCGCGCCGACGATCTCGGCGGGCGCGTCCCGCGCGGTGAGGAAGACGACGGCCAGGTCCGGCTGCCGCAGGCGCAGTTCACGGCCGAGCGCCCGGCCGTCGCCGTCCGGGAGCATCACGTCGAGCAGGGCCGCGTCGGGGCGGGTGCGCTCGGCGAGGGCCAGGGCCTCGCGGACGCATCCCGCGGCCATCACCTCGAAGCCGTGGTAGCGCAGCGCGATGGTCAGGACGTCCGCGATGCTCGGCTCGTCCTCGACGACGAGCACGGTGGCTGCCTCGTGAGCGGTCATGTCCCCAGTATCGGCTGGGCTGTTGACGGCGTGGGCCGTTCGCTCCTTGGAGTTCCTTGAGAGTCATGCGCGGGTCGTGTCCACCGGCGTGCCCGGCCGCGAATCCTGGTGCCCAGGACCTGGGGGACCGACCGACTAAGGAGCGTTGAACGTGGCGGTATTGGCACGGTGGTGCTATCGGCACCGGCTGGTGGTCCTGTTGCTGTGGGTGGGCGCGCTGTTCGGTCTGGGGTTCGCGGCGACCACCGCGGGCACGGACTACGCGAACGTGTTCTCCCTTCCGAACACGGACTCCAAGCGTGCGTACGACCAGATGGAGAAGGCCTTCCCGGACAGCGCGGGGGACACCGACACGGTGGTGTGGAAGGTCGCGGACGGCACGGTCGAGGACGCCTCCGTGCGCGACCGGATCCAGCCCGTGCTGGACGAGATCGCGGGCATGAAGGGCGTGGGCCAGGTCGCGGGTCCGTACCAGGGCGAGCGGGGCGCCGCGCAGATCAGCCGTGACGGCACGATCGCGTACGCCCAGATCACGTTCGCCGAGCAGGCGAACGCCGTACCGAAGGAACTGGTGCAGGACGTCGTCGACACCGCGCAGGGTGCCGAACGGGCCGGGCTCCAGGTGGAGCTGGGCGGTCAGGCGATCCAGCGGGTGCAGGAGCCGCCCACCGGGCTCGCCGAGATGGTCGGCGTCCTGGCCGCGGCGGTCGTCCTCTTCCTCGCCTTCGGTTCGCTGTTCGCCATGCTGCTGCCGATCGGCATCGCGGTCTTCGGGGTGGGTACGGGGCTGTTCTCCACGCAGTTGCTCAGCCACACCACGGACATCCCGGATCTGGCCCCGTTGCTGGCCACCCTGATCGGCCTCGGCGTCGGCATCGACTACGCGCTGTTCATCGTCACCCGGCACCGGCGCGGTCTTCTGCGGGGCCTGGAGTCCGAGGAGTCGGCGGTCGTCGCCCTCAACACCTCCGGACGGGCGGTGCTGTTCGCGGGCGGCACGGTGTGCATCGCGCTCGCGGGCATGCTCGTGACGAACCTCCGCTTCCTGGACGGCGTGGTCATCGGCACCTCCCTGACCGTCGTGTTCAGCGTGCTCGCCGCCACCACGCTGCTGCCCGCGCTCCTCGGCGTCCTCGGCACCCGGGTGCTCAGCCGCCGCCAGCGGCGCAAACTGGCCGCGAACGGTCCGGAACCGGAGCGGGCGAGCGGGGCCGCGGCCCGCTGGTCGATGAGCGTGCAGCGTCGGCCCCGTACGATCGCCGCCCTCGCGCTGGCCGTGATGGCCGTCCTCGCGCTCCCCGTCCTGTCGCTGCACCTCGGTGCCACCGACCAGGGCAACGACGACGGCACGACGACGACCAGGCAGGCCTACGACCTGCTCGCCGAGGGCTTCGGGCCCGGCTTCAACGGTCCGCTGCAGGTGGTCGTGACCGGCGGTGACACGGACGCCCTGGCGAAGAGCATCGAGGGCACGCCCGGGGTCGCCGCGGTCGCCGCGCTGCCGCCCGCCAACGGCGTGACGGTGATCCAGGTGGTGCCGACGACGTCACCGCAGTCGGTGAGGACCGACCGGCTCATCGACACCCTGCGGGACCGGGTGATCCCGGACGCCGGGGCGACGGCCCACGTCGGCGGGGTCACCGCCGTGTCCAAGGACTTCGCCACGATCACCGGCGACCGGCTGCCGTTGTTCATCGCCACGATCATCGGGCTCGGCTTCCTGCTCCTGCTGATCGCGTTCCGCTCCCTGGTGGTCCCGCTGACGGCCGCGCTGATGAACCTGATCGCGGCCGCCGCGTCCTTCGGAGTCCTGGTCGCGGTCTTCCAGTGGGGCTGGGGCCTGGACCTGCTGGGCCTCGGCAGGGAGGGTCCGATCAACGCCTTCCTGCCGGTCATCATGCTCTCGCTGCTGTTCGGCCTCTCCATGGACTACCAGGTGTTCCTGGTGAGCCGCATGCACGAGGAGTGGGTGCACACGAAGGACAACGCGCGCGCGGTGCGCGTCGGGCTGGCCGAGACCGGCCGCGTCATCAACTCGGCCGCCCTGATCATGGTGTGCGTCTTCCTCGCCTTCGTCCTGAGCGGGGACGCGGGAGCGGCGATGGCGGGGGTCGGCCTCGCGGCCGCGGTCGCCCTGGACGCCTTCATCCTGCGCACGGCCCTGGTGCCCGCCGCGATGCATCTGCTCGGCGACTCCAACTGGTGGCTGCCCCCGTGGCTGGACAGGCGACTGCCGCATCTGGCGGTGGAGCCCGCGGAGGAGCCGTCGAAGGAGGCCGCGCCGGCCGGCGGCGGTGCCTCGGCCGTGCACGGCTTCGTCCGTGACACGGAGGGCGAGCCCGTCGACGGGGCGGTCCTCACGCTGCTGTCCAAGGGAGGCCGGCAGCTCGACCGGGTGACCTCGCTGGCCGACGGTTCCTACATCGTCTCGGTCCCGGCCCCGGGGACGTATCTGCTGTCGGCGACGGCCCGTTCGTACGGGGCGCGGGCCCGGCACGTCGTCGTGACCGACGAGCCGCTGGTGCACGACGTGGAACTGGTCCAGGGAGAGGTGGACGCCGACGCGGTCAACTGAGGCCGCCGGCCGCCGGCCATCGTGCGCCGGACCGTCCCGGCGCACGGTGGCGCCCGCCTCGGCGGGCGCCTCTCAGTCCGTTTCCCCCGCCGGGTCCGCGGGGCGTCGGCGCGGCTTCCTCGCCGGGTCCGCGGGGCCTCGGTCCGTCTTCTTCGCCGGGTCGGGCAGGGCCTTCGTCATGCCGGGCAGGAAGTCCGTGAACAGTTCGTGCACCTCGTGGACGAGCGGGCGCAGCAGCCGGAAGCGGGCCAGTGAGACGCCGCGCGCCGTCAGACGCGCGCCGCGCTCGGCGAGCCGGTAGCTGCGCTCGCGGCCCTCGGTGCGGTCGAAGACCCAGTACAGGACGAGCCCCATCTGGGAGAGCCACATCAGCTCGGGCAGCACCTCGCGCAGTTCCTCCGGCACCTTGGTCTTCGCCCCGGCCAGCACTTCCTTGTGGACGCTGATCGCCTCACGGCGCGCGTGCTCCGACTCGGGGGAGAAGGGGCTGAGCGGACTGTCCGGGTCGGCGGCGTTCTTGAAGAACTGCACGGCGAACTCGTGGTACGGCGTGGCGATGTCCAGCCATGCCTTCAGGACACCGCCGAGCCGGGCCTCCAGGTCCGTCTCGCGGTCCAGTACCTCCCGGACCGCCTCCTGGTGTTCGGCGGCGATCCGGTCGTAGAAGCCCTGGATCAGGTGTTCCTTGCCGGCGAAGTAGTAGTACGCGTTGCCGACGGAGACCCCGGCCTCCTGGGCGATGGCTCGCATCGTCGTCTTGTCGTACCCCCGTTCCTGGAAGAGCCGCATCGCGGTCTCCAGGATCAGGGCCCGGGTCTGTTCGCTCTTCGCCGGGCTCTTCGCCTCCTTGCCCGGGGACTTGGCGGGCTCGGAGGCCGCGCTGGGCTCGGCGGAGCCGATGGGGCCGGGGCTGTCTTTCGGTGCTGGCACGGCACGAGCCTAACGACTGGGAACCGTCGTACATCCGCCGCTGTCACAGGCGGGTGGCTCGAAGGTCCATCCGGCGGTCGGGTGGTAGCTCCAGCCGTCGCCCCACTCGTACGCGCCGCCGCCCCACCGCCGGGACGACTGCGCCTCGCGCCACTTGGCGGCGGCGAGGGTCGCGCCCCTGGCCAGCCTCGCACCCGTGGGCGTGCTCAGCCGGTGGGCCAGTGACCGGTAGTCGCGCAGTGCCCAGAGGGTGACGATCCAGGCGGCGGCTCCCTGGTAGACCTGCCCGGCGTCCCCCACGACGGTGATCTCGTCCAGGGTGGCGCGGTGGTCGAGCCCCGGACAGCTCCGGGCGGCCTCCTCCGAACCGGCCGGCACGAACCGCAGCGGTACGAGCTGCGCCTGCCCGGCGAGCCACTTCTTCAGGAACGCGCACAGCGAGCAGTGCGCGTCGTAGAGGACGGTGAGCCCGAGGACCGGGACGCGTGCCGCGTCCCGGTCCCGGGTGGCCGAGGCGGCGGTCACCGGTCTCACGCCCCGGCCGTGGGGGCGACCCAGTCGGTCGGCCGCACCGGCGGGATCTGCTCCCGCTCCATGACACCCCGCCGCCGGATCTTGTTGAGGGCGTAGACGTTGCCCAGGTGCATCACGCCGAGGATCAGCAGGACGACACCCAGCTTGGTCGACAGGGCCTCGAAGATCTCGCGGGCGTTGGAGATCTCGTCGCTCTGGTGCAGATAGAGGGCGACGAAGCCGAGGTTGACGAGGTAGAAGCCCACGACCAGCAGGTGGTTGACGGCGTCGGCGAGCTTCTCGTTGCCGTGCAGGACGTCCGACAGGAAGATCCGTCCATTGTGGCTCAGCGTGCGCGCCACCCAGACCGTCAGCGCGATGCTGACCAGCAGATAGATGACGTAAGCGACGACTGTGAGGTCCATGTCCCCACCCCTTCTTGAACGCGTTCAAAACGCTGTCTGGGATGAATGTAGACCTCCTTTTGAACATGTTCAAGTCGGATACGGGGCGAGCGGGAGCCGGGGGCTATCCCCGGGCCCTGCGGGCCAGTTCGGGCCGCTTGGTGTAGTCGGTGAAACCGATGACGTTGCCCCAGGGGTCCGCGATCTCGACGGTCCAGCCGGTGGCGCCGGAGAAGGGTTCGTCGAGGGCCGCGATGCCCGCGGCGGCCAGGGAGCGGGCCGCCGCGCGGGCGTCCGGCACCTCCACCCACAGCCGTGGCGACGCCCACGGCGGCGGCCGGTGGCTCAGCTCCCCGTCCAGCCGCAGCAGCACCCCGGGCGTCTCCTTGCCCACCTTCAGCACGGCGATCCCGGCCTCGTCCAGCCGGAACGCCGGCAGGAACCCGGCCCGCTCGTAGAACCCCACGGCCTCACCGAGATCCCCGACGGGCAACAGCGTGTTGTCGATCCCGAGCAACTCGCACGACTCGCGTGACACGTCATCTGACATGCCATCAGGTTAGGAGCGGGGTTCGGCGCAGGCCCGGAACGACCCGGGCCGGGGAGTCCGTTGTCAGTGGGGGCTCGTACTCTCGGCGGCATGGGAATGGTGACGTTCGTCGACGAGACGACCAGTGGGGGGCGGGGCGCGGGCTGGGGGATCGAGATCGCCGAGGAGCGGCTCGCGGTGCGCGAGCTGATCCGGCGGCGGGTCTTCCAGGAGGTCGCCGAGTACAACGCGAGCATGCCGGAGGTGTTCCAGGGGCTCGTGCAGCCCGAGGACACCGAGCGCGTGCTGAACGGCTACGCGCTGCGTACGCCCCGCCGGATAGACCCGGAGGCGCAGTGCGAGCTGGCGCTGCGGGCCTTCGCCGGGAACGGCTTCCTGGTGCTCGTGGGGGAGCGTCAGATGACCGGCCTCGACGAGGAGATCGAGCTGGTCCTGGGCACCGAGGTCACCTTCCTCAAGCTCGTCGCGCTGGTGGGGGGATGACGATGGCCGACACCAAGACGCATCTGGGGTGGATCCGCTCGAACGCGGCCGAGGGCAACATGGGAGGGCTCGCCACCGACCTCCTCAGGGCCGCACTGGTCAACACCGGCCAATGGGGCAGCGGCTGGGGCGAGATCCTCGGCCTGCTGAGCGCGCTCCCCGCCGACCAGCGGGAAAGACTGGCCGGCGCGCTCGCGGAGGGCTATCACACGGTCGGCAGCAGATCGGAACCCCGCAACCACGTACTGACCATGCTCGCCGCCGTCTCGCACGGCCTCCCGGAGTACCCGCTCGCCGACGAGCGGGCGACACAGCTCGAAGAACTCGGCCGGCAGAACACCGTCTGGTACGCGACACGGGCGGACATCCTGGCCGAGGCCGAACTGGCGGCCGGCCGCGACCTCGACCCGACCGTCGTCGCGGTCCTCCGCCGCACCGGCATGGACACCTACCGCCGCCAGTTCGTCACGGCCCTGCTGAAGAAGCTCACGAGCCCCGTCCTCAACGTCGGCGAGGAATGGGCCGAGCAGGCCATGAGCGACTCCTCCACACCCGACGGGCAGGCCCTGCTCACCCATCTGACGACCGCCACCGCCTCCAAGCCCTCCGCCAAGTGGGACCAGCGGGCCCAGGCCCTCGTGGAAGACCTCGGCGCCGACCGGGTCCGCGCCGCCGCGCTGTCCTGGCTTGCCCTCGTCGGCCGCCCCCGCACCCACCCGCTGGAGGTCCGGGGGTACGAGGCCGACATCAACAACGCCTTCGACCCGTACAACGCCAACGCGCTGCGGGGCCTCGCCTGGCTGGTCTCCCTGCTGCCGCCCCACCCCGACACCGCCCGGGCCCTCGGCGCGCTCGTCGAGACCTCCCTGAAGAAGGTCGCCGGACTGGGCCCGCGGAACCCGAAGGTCGCCAACGCCGGTGTGATCGCGCTGTCCCGCGTCGACGGAGAGTCCGCCCTCGCCGAACTGGCCCGGCTGGCCACCCGGGTGACGTACAAGGCCACAGCCAAGATCGTCGACGGCTTCCTGGAGGCGAAGGCCACCGCCCTCGGGCTCACCCGGGAGGAGATCGAGGAACTGGCCGTCCCGGCGTACGGGCTCACCGGCGTCGGGCAGGCGCGTCACGAGTTCGGTGACAGCACCGCGCTTCTCGAAGTCCAGGGCTCACGCGCCGTGCTGAGCTGGCACAACGCGAGCGGCAAGGCCGTCAAGAGCGTGCCCGCCGCCGTGCGGCGCGACCACGCCGAGGAGCTCAAGGAACTCAAGACGGCCGTCAAGGACATCGACAAGATGCTCTCGGCCCAGACCGAGCGCCTGGACCGGCAGTTCCTCGCCCGGCGCACCTGGGCGTACGACACCTGGCGCGAGCGCTACCTCGACCACCCGATCGTCGGCACCCTCGCCCGCCGGCTCCTGTGGACGGTCGACGGCACACCGGCCGGGTTCGCCGACGGCGAGCTGCGCACCCTCACCGACGACCCGGTGACGGCGGGCGGGGAGGTCACCCTCTGGCACCCCGTAGGCCGGGAGCCCGCCGAGGTCGTCGCCTGGCGGGACTGGCTGGAGCGGCACGAGATCACCCAGCCCTTCAAACAGGCCCACCGTGAGGTCTACCTCCTCACCGACGCCGAACGCGCGACGGGCACGTACTCGAACCGCTTCGCCGCCCACGTCGTGCGCCAGCACCAGTTCAACTCCCTCGCCGCCGCCAGGGGCTGGCGCAACAAACTCCGCCTCTGCGTCGACGACGAGGCGCCCCCGGCCACCCGGGAGCTGCCGCTGTGGGGGCTGCGCGCCGAGTACTGGATCACCGGCGACGGCGAGTACGGCGAGGACACCACCGAGTCCGGCAGCTATCTGCGGCTGCACACCGACCAGGTGCGCTTCTACCCGATCGACGCCCCGCAGAACTCGGCGCACTGCTACGGCGGCGAGTACAGCATGCGGCTGCGCGACGGCCGTGACCCGGTCGAGCCGCTGCCCCTCACCGAGATCCCGCCGCTCGTCCTGTCCGAGGTCCTGCGCGACGTCGACCTGTTCGTCGGCGTCTCCAGCGTCGGCAACGACCCGACCTGGCAGGACGGTGGCCCCGGCGGCCGCTTCCAGGAGTACTGGACGTCGTACGGCTTCGGCGACCTGAACGAGACCGCGCAGACCCGCCGCGCCCTGCTCGACCGGCTGATCCCCCGGCTGGCGATAGCCGACCGCTGCACCCTGGAGGGCCGCTTCCTGCACGTGAAGGGCGAGCGGCACACGTACAAGATCCATCTGGGCTCGGGCAACATCCTGATGAGCCCGAACGACCAGTACCTGTGCATCGTCCCGAAGTCCGCGGCGGGAGGCCCGCGGGCCGGCTATCTGCCCTTCGAGGGCGACGGGATGCTCGCGGTGATCCTCAGCAAGGCGATGCTGCTCGCGGACGACCTGCGGATCACGGATCCGACGATCCTCAGCCAGCTCTGACCCGGACCGGCCGCACGCCGAAGGGCCCCGCTCCGGGAGAGGAGCGGGGCCCTTCGGACACAGCGGAACGGCCGTCAGATGCGGCGCGTGATCAGCGCGCGCTTGACTTCCTGGATCGCCTTGGTGACCTCGATACCGCGCGGGCAGGCGTCCGTGCAGTTGAACGTCGTGCGGCAGCGCCACACACCGTCCTTGTCGTTGAGGATCTCCAGGCGCTGCTCTCCGGCGTCGTCACGCGAGTCGAAGATGAAGCGGTGGGCGTTCACGATGGCGGCCGGACCGAAGTACTGGCCGTCGTTCCAGAACACCGGGCAGGACGACGTGCACGCAGCGCACAGGATGCACTTGGTCGTGTCGTCGAACCGCTCGCGGTCCTCGGCCGACTGCAGACGCTCGCGCGTCGGCTCGTTGGTGTCCTTCGTGATGAGGAAGGGCATCACGTCGCGGTACGCCTGGAAGAACGGGTCCATGTCGACCACGAGGTCCTTCAGCACGGTCAGGCCCTTGATGGCCTCGATCGTGATCGGCTTCGCGGGGTTCAGGTCCTTGATCAGCGTCTTGCAGGCAAGCCGGTTCTTGCCGTTGATCCGCATGGCGTCCGACCCGCAGATGCCGTGGGCGCAGGAGCGGCGGAACGTGAGCGTGCCGTCCTCGTCCCACTTGATCTTGTGCAGCGCGTCGAGGACACGCTCCTTGGGGTCGATCTGGATCTGGAAGTCTTCCCAGACCGACTCCGCCGAGACCTCCGGGTTGAAGCGGCGGATGCGGAACGTGGCGGTGATGTAGGGGGAGTCGGCGAAACCGGGCTCGGGTGCGCCGGCCGCGTCCGCCTTGTCCAGAGTGGGAGTAGCCATCAGTACTTACGCTCCATCGGCTGGTAGCGGGTCTGGACGACCGGCTTGTAGTCGAGACGGATGGACTCGGTGCCGTCGTCGCCGACCTCGCGGTACGCCATGGTGTGGCGCATGAAGTTGACGTCGTCGCGGTTCGGGTAGTCCTCGCGGTAGTGGCCGCCGCGGGACTCCTTGCGGGCGAGCGCGGAGACGGCCATGACCTCGGCCAGGTCGAGCAGGTTGCCCAGCTCGATGGCCTCCAGCAGGTCCGTGTTGAACCGCTTGCCCTTGTCCTGGACCGAGACGTTCTTGTAGCGCTCGCGGAGTTCCGCGATCTTCTCGACCGCCGTCTTGATCGTCTGCTCGGTGCGGAACACCATCACGTTGGCGTCCATGCACTCCTGGAGCTCCAGGCGGATCGCGGCGACCCGCTCGGTGCCCGTGGAGGCGCGCAGGCCCTCGACCTGGGCCACGACCTTTTCGGCCGGGCTCTCGGGCAGCTCGACGTAGCCCGCCTTCGCCGAGTACTCCGCGGCCGCGATACCGGCCCGGCGCCCGAAGACGTTGATGTCCAGCAGCGAGTTCGTGCCGAGGCGGTTGGCGCCGTGCACGGAGACACAGGCGACCTCACCGGCGGCGTACAGGCCCGGGACGACGGTGGTGTTGTCCGAGAGGACCTCACCCTGGACGTTCGTCGGGATGCCGCCCATGGCGTAGTGCGCGGTGGGCTGGATCGGGATCGGGTCCGTGTAGGGCTCGATGCCGAGGTAGGTCCGCGCGAACTCCGTGATGTCGGGCAGCTTGGCGTCGAGCTGCTCCGGCGGGAGGTGCGTGAGGTCGAGGTAGACGTGGTCGCCCTCGGGACCGCAGCCGCGGCCCTCACGGATCTCGGTGTAGATGGAGCGGGACACGACGTCACGGGACGCGAGGTCCTTCATGACCGGCGCGTACTTCTCCATGAAGCGCTCGCCGTCCTTGTTGCGGAGGATGCCGCCCTCACCGCGGGCGCCCTCCGTCAGCAGGATGCCCATGCGCCAGATGCCGGTCGGGTGGAACTGGAAGAACTCCATGTCCTCCAGCGGCAGCCCGCGACGGTAGACGGCCGCCTGGCCGTCACCCGTCAGGGTGTGCGCGTTGGAGGTCACCTTGAAGAACTTGCCGGTGCCGCCGGACGCGTAGATCACGGCCTTGGCCTGGAAGATGTGGATCTCGCCGGTCGCGAGCTCGTAGGCGACGACGCCCGCCGAGTGCTTGACCCCGTCGACCTCGACGATGAGCTGGTCGAGGACGTAGAACTCGTTGAAGAACTCCACGCCCTCCTTGACGCAGTTCTGGTACAGCGTCTGGAGGATCATGTGACCGGTGCGGTCCGCGGCGTAGCAGGACCGGCGCACCGGGGCCTCGCCGTGGTTGCGGGAGTGACCGCCGAAGCGGCGCTGGTCGATCGTCCCGTCGGGCGTCCGGTTGAACGGCAGGCCCATCTTCTCCAGGTCGAGGACCGAGTCGATGGCCTCCTTCGCCAGGATCTCGGCGGCGTCCTGGTCGACCAGGTAGTCACCGCCCTTGATCGTGTCGAAGGTGTGCCACTCCCAGTTGTCCTCTTCCACGTTGGCGAGCGCGGCGGCCATGCCGCCCTGCGCGGCGCCCGTGTGGGAGCGGGTGGGGTAGAGCTTCGTCAGCACGGCGGTGCGGCTGCGCTTCGTCGCCTCGATGGCGGCGCGCATGCCGGCGCCGCCGGCGCCGACGATGACGGTGTCGTACTTGTGGATCTTCATGAGTGGTTGCCTCAGCCCCGTGCCTAGCGGATGTTCGGGTCGAAGGTGAAGATCACCAGCGTGCCCAGCAGGATCGTGAACACCGTGGCGGTGTACAGCAGGCCCTTCAGCCACAGGCGCGTGTTCGTGCGCTCCGCGTAGTCGTTGATGACGGTACGCAGGCCGTTGGAGCCGTGCAGCATGGCCAGCCACAGCATCGCGAGGTCCCAGGCCTGCCACCACGGGCTGGCCCAGCGGCCGGCCACGAAGGCGAAGCCGATCTTGGAGACGCCGCCGTCGAGGACGAGCTGGATCAGCAGGTGGCCGAGGACCAGGACGACCAGGACGATGCCGGACAGGCGCATGAAGAGCCAGCCGTACATCTCGAAGTTGCCGCGGGTCGACTTCGGGGTCTTCTTGGTGCGCTTGCGCGGGGCCTCGATGAAGGGGGCCGGGTTGTCGACGCTGTAGGCCGAGAAATCTCCGGAGCCTTCTACGGGGCCGATACCGGAAGCGGCGGTGTCAGTAGTGGACATCTGCGTCAGCTCCCGAATACTTCGCGGAATGCGTGACCGAGGACGGGGTAAAGCGCCCCGAACATCAGCACGACCCAGATACCGACGACGGTCCAGAGCATCTGCTTCTGATAGCGCGGGCCCTTGGACCAGAAGTCGACGGCGATGACACGCAGGCCGTTGAGCGCGTGGAAGAGAATGGCGGCCACGAGGCCGTATTCCAGCAGCGCGACGATCGGCGTCTTGTACGTGGCTACGACCTTGTCGTAGTCCTCGGGGGAGACACGGACGAGAGCGGTGTCCAGCACGTGTACGAACAGGAAGAAGAAGATGAGGACGCCGGTGACTCGATGAGCCACCCAGGACCACATTCCTTCCCGGCCGCGGTACAGCGTTCCAGCCGGCACGGAAGAACCCTCCGGGAGCGGGGATTGGGGCCGCGCCGGCTTCTCTGTCGGTCGGGCCCGGCCGGGTACGGTCCACCGGCCCCGGCCATCGTAGCGACGTGTTGTCGGAACGCTTACAGCGGCCCTATCAATGTGATCAAACTGGCAATCAATCAGGCACGTTCGGGCTATTCCGGGCGCGGCGTGTCGGCGGGTCGTGCCTCGTGGGCGAACTGACGGACGAGCCGGGTCAGCCGCCCGCGGGCCAGTCGGCGCAGCTCGTCGGCGGTGACGACCCGCTCTTCCTCCGGGTCGTTCGCCAGGCGCGACCGGATGCCGCCGAGGACCTGGTCGAGGGCCTCGCCGGGAGAGAATGCGTCCAGACAGATGACGAACACATGCCCGAATCTGCTCTCGTAGGCGGCGTGCGCGGCGCTCAGCGCGGTGTGGGCGGCGGAGTACGCGCCGTCCGGGAGCGGCGTGAGCGATTCGCCGGCCAGGGCTTCGGCCAGGTCGGCGGGGGTCAGGTCGTACGCCGCCTCGTCGGCCGCGGCCAACAGGGAGCCGAGGTCCGGGTAGGGGCGGTGGTCGGCCAGACGGTGGACCCAGCGCAGGCTGCGGCAGCAGGAGAGCAGGGCTTGGGTGACCTCTTCGGCGGGTGCGGAGTTGAACCCGTCGAGGCGGACCGGGGACGGTTCCGCGCTCTTCTGCTCGGGGAGGGCGACCTGGCCGGGGAGGCGTGGGAGACGGTGAGACGTCAGCGTGGGTCCTCGGCGTGGGGGTGGGACGCGCGACGTCCGGTGAGCGTGACGTGCGTGCGATACGTGTGTTTCGGCAGGGGCGGGAGTGAAAGCTGTGCCACTCACGCTATCGAGGTGTGTCGGGACCTGTCCGACGGATGCCCGGATTTCACCCGCACGGGAGAGTTTCGGAGCGTGTGGTGGACGGTTCGGGTGACGGCCGGGGCAGAGTTCGGGGTGGGAGTGGAGAACCGGTCCGGCGAGGTGCTCCGAAGAGGTGGCCACCTCGACGAGGGAGTACACCTGTAGGAAGGACCGGCCTGGCGACGGCACGGTGAAGTGGGCGCCGCACGGCCGGCGCCGTGAAGTGAGCGCAGCGGGCGCGGTGAGACGAGGGTGGCGGAGTGAGCAGTGGCAGGCGGCGCGCGCCGCGTCGGCGGCGGTCGGGACAGAACGGGCGGGGCAAACTCCTCGCGGCCGGTCTGGCGGTCGCCGGTGTCGTCGCGGTGGCCGTGGTGGTCTGGCCCGACGGGGGCGGCGGGCCGGCCGGGGCGCGGGTACCGTCCGCGGACCGGTCCGGAGCCGTGGCCGCTCCCAGTCCCTCGCCGACCCGGAGTTACCCCCTCTCCAAGGCGCCACGCACCATCCCCGCCGTGCGTGAGCACACCGCGGCCCACGGTCCCGGCTGGCGCCCGGCCACCGGCGCCCGGGTGGTCGTGGACGACAACGGCCTCGCCGACGAGGGCAAGCTGCTCGCCGGCGAGCTGAAACTGACGTACGCGGGACGGGCGGCCGCCAAGGCCGGCGACGTGGAACTGGGCCTCGACAAGAGCAAGGCGGGCCCGGAGTCGTACACCCTGACCGTCAAGAACGGCCGGGTCACCGTCAGCGGGCCCGCCGAGGCCGGGGTCTTCCACGGCACGCGCACGCTCAAGCAGGAGGTGCACGGCGGCGGTACGGCGCCGGAGGGCGTCGTACGCGACCGGCCCGCGAAGCCGGTCCGCGGGTTCATGCTCGACATCGCGCGCAAGCACTTCACGGCGGCCTGGATCGAGGACCGGGTGCGTGAGCTGGGGGACCTGAAGTACAACCAGCTCGGCCTGCACTTCTCCGACGACCAGGGCTTTCGCATCGAGTCCGACACACACCCCGAGATCGTGTCGCGGCAGCATCTGACGAAGGACGAGGTGCGACGGATCGTCGCACTCGCGGCGAGCCGGCACATCACCGTCGTGCCCGAGATCGATTCGCCGGGCCACCTCGGCGCGGTCATCGCGGCGCACCCCGATCTCCAGCTCCGCAACGTGTCGGGCGTCCCCATCCGCGGCGCCGTGGACATCTCCAAGCCCGCCTCGGCGAAGATCGTCGACGATCTGCTCAACGAGTACGCGGGTCTGTTCCCCGGCACCGACTGGCACCTCGGCGGCGACGAGTACCAGGCCCTGACGGTGGCCAACCCGGCGGCGTCCTTCCCACAGCTCGTCACCGCGGCCAGGAACAGGTACGGAGCGGGCGCGGGCGTCGCCGACCTCACGACCGGCTGGCTGAACGACCGCGCCAAGGTGGTCCACGGGCACGGCCGGACGGCGCGGGCCTGGAACGACGGCTTCTTCCGCAGCAGCACGGTCCAGGCCGACGGCAGCCTCCAGGTGGCGTACTGGACCGGCAAGGAGATCGGCGCCCGGCAGCCCGTGGAGTATCTGAGCGCGGGCCGCAAGGTCATCAACTACAACGACGAGTACCTGTACTACGTCCTCGGCGAACCCCAGACCTTCGTCTATCCGACCGGGCAGCGCATCTACGAGCAGTGGACGCCCCTCGTCCTGCGCGGTACGACGCCGGTGCCCGCGCGGTACGACTCCCAGATCCTCGGCGGGTCCTTCGCCGTCTGGTGCGACCTCTCGAACTCCCAGACCCAGGACCAGGTCGCGGCGGGCATCCGCATGCCGCTGCGCGCCCTGACCCAGAAACTGTGGGACCCGCGCACACCATCCCTCTCCTGGACCCAGTTCAAGGCGCTGGCGGGGCAGTTGGGCTGAGCGCCCCCGCCAGGCCCGAGCGGGACCGGTCCGCGGGCCGATGAGGCGGACCCGCTCGGTCCGTCCGCCGCTCGGGCACAGCCGACCGCTCTCCTGGCCGGCGGCGTCGGCTTCCTGATCCGGTTCCGGCGGGTCCGGATCGGCACCGAGGTCTTCTTCCCCGCCGGGTGCAGGAGGACCCGGCCGCGGTCGGCGGCTGACGGGCACGGAATTGTGCCGGTCCCGGAGTGCGTCTTTGGCTGAAAACCTGTTCATTCGGCTCGTCGAACGGCAAGGTGGGCTCGCACTGTGACACTCCGGGTCCGTTGCACGCAGTAAGGGGAAGTGCGGGCTCCGTAAGGCAAGGGCGCCCTGTCGAGGCATTTCGAGGGAGTCGCGATGAGTCTGGTGGAACTGATCGCTCGGGCCGACGAGCGAGGTCTGGCAGCGAGTGGTCTGGCTTGTTTGGATCGGTGTGTACCGCTCCTCGGCGGTGACGACGACGTCCTGCGGCCCCTGTGGGCCAGCTTGGCGGAGCCGGACACCTGGGCCGAGTGGGGAACGCGCCTGGACGAGGCGCGCGCCAAGATGGACGCGGAGGACCCCGAGCCGGCCGTGACCGACGAGGATCACGCCGCCCTGCTCGCCCGGGGCATGCTGGACGCCGTCCCCGCGAAGCCCTCCGAGGAGGAACTGCGTGCCTGGTCGGACGCCTGCTCGGTGGCGGCGCTGCAGGTCCACCGGTTCCTCGATCACGCCGACGACGCGGAGGCGTGCGTGACGGCACGCCGTGAGGGGCGCACGGAGGGCATGTCCCCGCTCGTCGCCGCCGAACTGCGCCGCCAGGTCTCCGTCCTGGAACTGCTCGCCGAGCACGGCACGGGCGGACTGCGGCTGGCGCTGGACGCGTCGACGGAGGGGCGACGCGTCCTGCGAGCGGTGGTCTCCCGCAGGGCCCGCGGACGGGTGTAGTCCCGGGACGGGCCCGCGAGGGTGCGCCGGAGGAAACACGGCTCCGGCGCACCGAAACCTTGATCGCGAGGGGTTCCTGTGAGGGTCCTGGGGCGGACATGGCGGTCATGGGCCGGTGTCGCGAACCCCGGCCCGGACCCGTGACGAATCCGACCGCCGTCACGCTCTACCGAGTGTGAACGCAACTCAAGCAACTCGGCCCTCGGCTGCGACGAAGCCCGTTCGCTGGGCGGCCGACACGGTCGCGGCCATGCGGGAGGGCGCCAGGCTGCGCCTCGACTACTCGGCACAGAGCCTGTGGCGCGTCGACCGCGTGATCGACGAGATACGCGGGGACGGGGCCCCGTACGCCGCCGTCCAGAGCGTGCTGCGCGGATTCGGCGCGTACGCGGGCGAGGTGGTCGCCCGTCACACCGGCGCCGAGTGGTGGGAGACCGGCGGCGAGCACTGGCTCCGTACGCCCGACGGACGGCTGTGGGACCCGATCGAGGAGGCCCGCCGCTGCTATGCGGGCGACGGCTCCCTGCGTCTGCTGTGCCGTGAGGCCACCCGCTGAGGTCCGCGCCGGGTCCCGCCGGCCCGGACGGAGTGCCCCCGGACGGAGTGTCTGACTCGCTGTGACACTTCCGTGGGACCCGACGCTGATGACCATGAGGGTGTCGGCGCGGACGGCCGCGCCGGCAGGCACATTCGGGCGAACTCGGTGCGAACGAGGACAGTGTTGGGCCAGGGAGGGGAACCCCGCCGCGCGCAGCCGTACGACGCGGAACTGGGCGCGGCCGTGGCGCGGGCGCAGGAGGGCGACGAGCTCGCCTTCGCGGCCGCGTACCGGATCGTTCAGCCCGGACTGCTGGGCTATCTGCGCGGCATCGTCGGCGACGACGCCGAGGACGTGGCGTCCGACGCCTGGCTGGAGATCGCCCGGGACCTGGGACGGTTCCGGGGGGACGGCGCCGGGTTCCGCGGCTGGACCGCGACCATCGCCCGGCATCGCGCGCTGGACCATCTGCGGCGACTGCGGGTGAGGCCCCGGGGCACCGCCATCGAGCAGGACGCGCTGGACCTGCCCGGCAGGCACAGCACCCAGGACGAGGCACTGGAGAGCCTGTCCACCGAATACGCCCTGGAACTGCTCGCGGGCCTGCCGCGCGACCAGGCCGAGGCCGTGCTCCTGCGGGTGGTCGTCGGCCTCGACGGACCGGCCGCGGCACGTGTGCTCGGCAAACGGCCGGGCGCGGTGCGGACCTCCGCCCACCGGGGACTGAAGCGGCTCGCGCGCCAGCTCGGTGGCGCGGGTGTGACGGATGAGGAGCCCCGGACGCTGGGGGAGTCGGGATGAGTAGGACGTCCGGAACGGCCGGCACCACGCCGTCGTCCGGAACGGCATCGTCGTACGGCGGAAGGAACTCGACCGGTGTACGGATGGTGCACGGCGGACGGTCGTCACGCGGAGGACGGCTGCCGGACGGCGGCGGGGCGCCGGCCGGGGCCCGGGCGGCCCATGGCCGGGTGTCGTCCCGCGGGTGCGGGACGTCGTGTGGCGCGAGCGCGTTGTACGTCGTGGAGCGCGGAGCTGAGTCCTGGTACGGCGAGGAGTTGCGGGGCGGAGCGGCAGACGGAGATGGAACCGGACGTGGAACCGCACAGGGAACCGGGTGCGCGACCCGGCATGCGTGAACGGCACGTCGGCGACGGCGCGGCCCCCGGTCCCGGCCTCGCTCGCGCGGCGGACCCCGGAGGCACGGGCCTCGCTCCCGCGGCGGATCCCGCGGGCGTGGAGACTCCCGTGGAGGGGCTTCTCGCCGCGGCGATGCGCGGCCGGGGCGACGACCGGGCGGCGGAGACGCGGGCCGTGGCCGCCTTCCGGTCCGCGCGGGACGGCGGCGCGCACTCCGCGCCCACCCGGCGGAGGGACGACTGGCGCCCCAAGGAGCGGAAGGGGCCGAGCCGTTCGCTGCGGGCCGCGTTCGCCGTCCTGCTGGCCGGCCTGACCCTGGGCGGCGTCGCCGTCGCGGCCATCGGACCGGTCACGCACGAGGACGCCGGGCGCCGGGGCGGAGCCACGGCCCGTGCGTCCGACAGCGTTCCGGGCCGGTTCCCCGAGGCCGCCGCCCCGGTCGGTCCCGGTGCTCCCCGCGCCGTGACCCCTAGCGGCCTCGTGAGCCGCCCGCCGCGCGCCCAGGACACCGAGGCCCACTGCCGTGCGTACGCGTCGGTGAAGGGCCGGGGCGACGCCCTGGACTCGCGCGCCTGGCAGCGGCTCGTCACGGCCGCCGGCGGTGAGGACAAGGTCGAGGCGTTCTGCGCCGGGCAACTGGCCGCGCACACCGGGACGAAGGGCGCGAAGGGTACGGGGCGCGAGGAGAGCGCGGGAGACGCGCTGAAGTCCGGGACGGCGGACGGGACGCCGGCTCAGGAGACCCCGGCCGCGACACCGAAGCCGGCGAAGTCCAGGAGCGAGCGGTAGCCGGGTGACGGCCGCGACAGGCGGGCCGGGACCGGGCCACGAGGGCGGCCGGTGTCTGTGCCGCGAGGGCGGCGGATGTCTCTGTCGTGATGGCGGCAGCTGTCCCGCACCGCGGGGTGCCGCTGCTCGGCTGTCGACGGGTATCCCTGACGCGGCGCCAGGCGTCCGTCTCCGCAAGGCCGTCGGCCCGATTCCTCGCCGATGGCAACGGCCGGGGCCGCCACCCCCCACAGGAGAGGCCCCGACCGTCGCGCGGCACGGGCCGCGCGGCGACCCGTACTCTCTACAGCGCCGGGACTGCGTTTTGTGTCACACCTCGCTCCGTCACCGCGTAGTTGCACGTTGTACGAACATGGACGGGGAGCTGTTTCAGGCCGTAACGTGCCTTTCGCGCCGGTGCGGAAAGAGGACGACCGCAACCACGAGGAACCCGGGACCACGACTGCGCGGACCCGGGGACCGCGACCACGTGGGGCCTGGGGCCGGAACCGTGTGGGGCGGCAGACCACGACCACGCGGACCTGAGACCACAACCGTCCATCGAGGAACGCACGACGGCGAGAACCCGGTCCGCGAGAGCGGAGCCGGTCGAGGCGCAAAGAGGGGCGCGGGGGTGCTGGGGGACGACGCGGAGCTGACCGCCGCGGTACTTGCCGCACAGGACGGGGACGAGGCCGCGTTCCGGACGGTGTACCGAGCTGTGCACCCACGCCTGCTCGGATACGTCCGGACACTGGTGGGCGAGCCGGACGCCGAGGACGTCACGTCCGAGGCCTGGCTCCAGATCGCCCGTGACCTGGAACGCTTCAGCGGCGACGCGGACCGTTTCCGCGGCTGGGCGGCGAGGATCGCCCGCAACCGCGCCCTGGACCACATACGGATGCGCGGGCGCCGTCCCGCGATAGGCGGCGACGAGACCGAGCTGACCGGCAAGGCCGCCGAGTCCGACACCGCGACCGAGGCGATGGAGGCACTGTCCACCGGCAGCACCCTCTCGCTCATCGCCCAGCTCCCGCAGGACCAGGCCGAGGCCGTCGTGCTGCGGGTCGTGGTCGGTCTCGACGCCAAGACGGCCGCCGAGACCCTCGGCAAGCGCCCCGGAGCCGTCCGGACCGCCGCGCACCGGGGTCTGAAACGGCTCGCGGAACTGCTCGGCACCGATCCGGAATCCGTCGGCGCGCTCGACGCCGTTCCCCCGCAACGAGGTTCCCGTACCCGTGCGGTGACGTCCGCCGGTGTGACGCATACGCGTTCGCGGGCGCAGAAGGACATGTGATGGCCGACGAGCAGTACAGGTGGCTGGACCGGGACGCCGCGGAGCGTCTGCTGAACGGGCAGCCGCTGGAAGCCGTCGACCCCGGCACGCGTGACCAGGTGGACCGCCTCGCCGCGGCGCTCGGCGCACTGACCACGGAACCCGAGCCGACCAGCGACGAACTCCCGGGCGAGGCAGCCGCGTTGGCCGCGTTCCGCAAGGCGCGCGAGAGCGGAGAGGTGGTCGCCGCGCAGCCCGGCCGGCACGGTCGCGCGCGGTCCGGCGCGGACGCCGCGGACGCCGGTCTCGTACGGATCGGACGCCCCGCCGCGCACGGACGCCGGACCCGCTGGGGACGGCCCACCCGCTTCGGGCTCGCCGCGGTGCTGGCCGTCGGGATGGTCGGCGGCGTCGCCGTCGCGGCCGGAACCGGAGTCCTGCCGACCCCGTTCACCCGCGAACACCCGGGCCCGGCCGCGACGGCCACGGCCGCTCGGACCCCGGACCGTCCGCTCGTCTCGACCTCGCCCAACCCCTCGCCCGGGGTCTCCGGCGGGAACGGCGCCGTGGTGCCGGTGCCTGACGGCCCGTCGGGCGAACCGTCCGGCGGCACCTCCACGTCCGCGGGCACCGGCCACCCGAGCGGTCCGCCGAGTCCCGACACCGGCGGGACCGCCGACCGCAGCCGCGAGTGGTGGGCCAGGACGCGTGCGTACTGCCGTGACCTCCTCGACGGCAAGGACCTCGACGGGGACCGCAGGCGCGCCCTGGAGCACATGGCGGGCGGCGGTGCCCGGGTGCGGCTGTACTGCTCGGGCGTCCTCGGCCGCGGCCTGGGCGCCGGCGACGGTTCGGGCGACGGCGGCGGGCAGGGTACGGACCAGGGCGGCCAGGGGGACTCGGGGGACTCGGGCGGTGGTGACGGTGACGGCGACGGTCACCACAGAGGACCGGGCGGCAACGACCACCGGGACAACGGTGTCAGCGCCCCGTCCGCACTGCGTCCGCGAACGACCCCGCTCCTGCCGGTCGCGCCGACGTGGTCCCCGCCGTCGGGCCCGACGCCGAGGACGATGCCGCACCGGTCGGCCGGCACGTTCCTCTGAAGCGCCGCGATACCCCTCTGACCAGCACTTTCGTAAGTCGTTGAAATTTCTATCGGCTGGGTGTGACGTTTTCGGCCGCCGCGACGCAGTACGTGATGAGCCGACTGGTCATCGGCCGTAGCACGGAGCCGGGGTTCCCCCCGTACCCACGGCTTCGTGCAACTGGCGCGGGTGGGACACGTTCCCCCGGTCCCGCCCGCGCCCCACTCTCTTCCCCCCGCCTTTCGCGCGGAGGCCCCTCACCAGGAGACGACGACCTTGTCGCCCGTGCGGACCTGCGCGAACAGTGCCGCGACCTTGCTCTCGTCCCGGACGTTGACGCAGCCGTGCGAGGCGCCGTAGTAGCCGCGGGCCGCGAAGTCCGAGGAATAGTGCACCGCTTGGCCGCCGCTGAAGAACATCGCGTACGGCATCGACGTGTGGTAGATCGTCGACACGTGGTGGCGCGACTTGAAGTACACCGTGAACACCCCTTCGCGGGTGGGCGTGTACTGCGAGCCGAACCGGACGTCCATCTCCGAGACGGTCCTGCCGTCGATCATCCAGCGCAGGGTGCGGCTCGCCTTGCTGACGCACAGCACGCGGCCCTTCATGCAGCGCGGGTCGGGCTTCGCGGCCGGCTGCCCGCCGTAGGGGTACAGCTCCCAGCCGGCCGGTTCGTGCGTCATCCTCCGCAGCCGCTGCCAGGTCACGGTGTCCAGCTCACCGGTGCGCGGAAGTCCCCGCTTGCCCTGGAACCCCTTCACCGCCGCGACCGTCCGGGCGTCGTACGTCCCCGTCGGCGGGGTGATCAGCCAGGCGACCTGGTGCAGCCGGGCCTGCGCCCTGCGGATGGCGTCACCCCGGTCGCCCCGGGACCAGAGGACCTTGGCGGGCTCGGCGGTGGGCCGCTCGTCGTCCTTCCCCCCGTCCGCGGAGCCGGATGTGCCGTCCTCCCCCTTCGACGGGGAGGCGGGCTTGCCGTCGTCCTTCTTCGTCGCGCCGGGGGCCGGGGCGAGCGAACCGTCGATCCGTACCGGCCCCTTCTTCCCCTCCGTGTCCACGGCGTGCGCCGTGCAGCCGCTCACCACGGCGAGCACCGCGAGCGCGGCCAGCGACCTCTTCAAGCCAGTCGTACGCATCCGGACCCCTGTTCCACCCGTCCTGTCGTGCACATCAGGCCCCCGTCCCGCCGTCATGTCACCTGAGATGCTCCCCGCGGGTGACCGGTTGCGAACGGGGCGGCATGGTGGAAGAGAACCATGGAACGAGCCGCCGCACGGCGGAACGGAGTCCCTGTCGTCGGGCCGCTTCACGGGAGGCACAGCAATGACGCGCGAATCCGAGTCCGGACTGCCCATCGAACCGGTCTACGGCCCCGAGGCCCTGGACGGCTGGGACCCGGCCGAGAAACTCGGCGCGCCGGGCGCGTACCCCTTCACCCGCGGCGTGTACCCCTCGATGTACACGGGCCGCCCGTGGACCATGCGCCAGTACGCGGGGTTCGGCACGGCCGTGGAGTCCAACGCCCGCTACCGGCAGCTCATCGCCCACGGCACGACGGGCCTGTCGGTCGCCTTCGACCTGCCCACCCAGATGGGCCACGACTCCGACGCCCCGCTCGCGCACGGCGAGGTGGGCAAGGTCGGTGTGGCCATCGACTCGGTCGACGACATGCGCGTCCTGTTCGACGGGATCCCGCTCGACCAGGTCTCCACCTCGATGACGATCAACGCGCCCGCCGCGCTGCTGCTGCTGATGTACCAGCTCGTCGGCGAGGAACAGGGCGTACCCGCCGACCGGTTGACGGGCACCGTCCAGAACGACGTCCTCAAGGAGTACATCGCCCGCGGCACGTACATCTTCCCGCCCAAGCCGTCGCTGCGGCTGATCGCGGACATCTTCAGGTACTGCGGGGCCGAGATCCCGAAGTGGAACACGATCTCGATCTCCGGCTACCACATGGCCGAGGCGGGCGCCTCGCCCGCGCAGGAGATCGCGTTCACCCTCGCCGACGGCATCGAGTACGTCCGCACCGCCGTCGCCGCCGGCATGGACGTCGACGACTTCGCCCCCCGCCTCTCCTTCTTCTTCGTCGCGCGTACGACGATCCTGGAGGAGGTCGCCAAGTTCCGTGCGGCCAGGCGCATCTGGGCCCGGGTGATGCGGGACGAGTTCGGCGCGAAGAACCCCAAGTCGCTGATGCTGCGCTTCCACACCCAGACGGCGGGCGTCCAGCTCACCGCGCAGCAGCCCGAGGTGAACCTCGTCCGGGTCGCGGTCCAGGGCCTCGCCGCGGTCCTCGGCGGCACCCAGTCGCTGCACACCAACTCCTTCGACGAGGCCATCGCGCTGCCCACCGACAAATCCGCGCGCCTCGCCCTGCGCACCCAGCAGGTCCTCGCCTACGAGACGGACGTGACGGCGACGGTCGACCCCTTCGCCGGCTCGTACGTCGTCGAGAGGCTGACCGACGACGTCGAGGCCGCGGCCGTCGCCCTCATGACGCGGGTCGAGGACCTCGGCGGCGCCGTCGGGGCCATCGAGCACGGTTTCCAGAAGGGCGAGATCGAACGCTCCGCCTACCGGGTCGCCCAGGAGACCGACTCCGGCGAGCGCGTGGTGGTCGGCGTCAACCGCTTCCGGATCGACGCGGAGGAGCCGTACGAGCCGCTGCGCGTCGACCCGGCCATCGAGGCCCAGCAGGCCGAACGCCTGGCCCGGCTCCGCGCCGAGCGCGACCAGGGCGCCGTCGACGCCGCCCTCGTCGCCCTGAAGAAGGCCGCCGAGGGCACCGACAACGTCCTCTACCCGATGAAGGAGGCCCTGCGCGCCCGCGCGACGGTCGGCGAGGTCTGCAACGCGCTGCGCGAGATCTGGGGGACCTACGTGCCCTCGGACGCCTTCTGACCCGGACCGTCGCCCCGGGACGAGCCGCCGGGGACGTCGGCCGCTCGCCCCCGGGCGTCCTTCCCGGGGGTGAGCGACCCGTGATGAGACCGCCGGACGCGATGGCGCGGCCGCGTGCGACACTCCGTCCCATGCTTGGTGTCATCGATCTCCCCACCTATCTCGCGGGCCTCGTCCTGATCGTCCTGCTGCCGGGACCGAACTCGCTCTACGTGCTGTCCGTCGCCGCCCGCCGGGGCGTCCGTACGGGGTACACCGCCGCCGCGGGCGTGTGGTGCGGGGACACCGTGCTGATGACCCTGTCGGCGGCCGGTGTGGCCTCGCTGCTCCAGGCGAACGTCGTGCTGTTCAGCATCGTGAAGTACGCCGGTGCGGGATATCTGACCTGGCTGGCGATCGGGATGCTGCGCGCCGCGCGGGCCATGTGGCGGGCCCGCCGGGAGGCGGTCGCCGAGAGCGCGGAGCCCGAGGAGGCGGCCGGGGAGCGGCCGTTCCGGCGGGCGCTGGTGATCAGCCTGTTCAACCCGAAGGCGATCCTGTTCTTCGTCGCCTTCTTCGTGCAGTTCGTCGACCCCGGATACGCCTACCCGGCCCTGTCGTTCGTCGTGCTCGGGGCCTTCGCCCAGCTCGCGAGCGTGCTGTATCTGACCGCGCTGATCTTCAGCGGTACGCGTCTCGCGGCGGCCTTCCGCCGGCGCAAGCGCCTCTCCGCTGGGGCCACGACCGCCGCGGGCGCCCTCTTCCTCGGCTTCGCGGTCAAGCTCACCCTCGCCGGCGCGTAGCACTCAGCCGGCGCTGAGGCCCACCAGGGCCGCGTACTCCCGCAGGCCCTGTGTGCCGGGGCCCGCCCAGCCCACGTAGCCGTCGGGGCGGACGAGGAAGACCCCGGTCCCGTAGCGCTCGTACGACCCGATCCGCGCGGTGCGGACGCCGGGGAGCTCCGCCGGTTCCATGACCGGGCCGACGGTGAGCAGTGTCCAGTGCGCTCCCCGGAACGCGTCGAAGAGGCGTACGCCGTCCACGGTTCCGTCGGGGGCGCGGTCGCCCGCGCGCAGCGCCTCGTCCGGCAGGTCCGTGCGGGTCTCCACCGCGAGGGAGGAGCCGCGGTAGCCGAGGCCGAGCTGACGGGTCTCCTTGCCGCGGCGGGCCTCGCCGCGGTGGATCCGGGTGGACAGACCGAGCATGTGTGCGGCGACGGGGCGGCGTTCCTCCTCGTAGGTGCCGAGCAGCGACGCGGGAGCCTCGCCGCGCAGGACCGCGCCGAGCTTCCAGCCCAGGTTGTAGGCGTCCTGGACGCTGGTGTTGAGCCCCTGGCCACCGGCCGGTGAGTGGATGTGCGCCGCGTCCCCGGCGAGGAAGACCCGGCCCGCGCGGAAGCGGTCGGCCAGCGCCGCGCGCGGCCGGAACTCCGAGACCCAGGTCATCCCGGTCACCGCGTCGGCGGCCAGGTGCGAACGGGCGGCGAACACCTTGCGTACGCCGTCGGGGGAGCTGTCGACCGTGGCTGTGGCCGGGAACCCGGCGACGATCTGGAAGGAGTCCGTGCCCGCGAGCGGGCAGACCGCCATGAAGCCGTCGGTGTCGTCGCTCGGCGGGAAGATGTGCCAGTGGTCGCGGTCCAGGCCGCTGATCCGGGCGTCCGCCACCAGGATCGGGTCCGGGTCGACGACACCCGAACCGTCCGCCCCGGCACCGGTCATGCCGATGCCCACGGCCCGGCGCACGGCCGACCGGCCACCGTCGGCGGCCACCAGGTACCGCGCGCGGACGGTCCCCGCCCCCTCGCCCGAGGTGAAGCGCACGGTCACACCGTCCTCGTCCTGGTGGAGCGCGGTCACCTCCCGGCCGAAGTGGACCCGGCCGCCGAGCTCGGTCAGCCGCGCGTGCAGGATCTCCTGCGTGCGCCACTGGGGGACCATCCACGGCGCGGTGAACGGGGAGCCCGCCTCGCCGTCCTCGGCCGGGTCGAACATCGGGTGCTCGCCCGCCGGGTTCCCGTCCTGCCAGATCAGCCCGACCGGGTAGTCGCCGCCCGCCGCGCGGATCGCGTCGAGGACGCCGAGGTCCTCGAACACCTCCATCGTGCGCGGCTGGATCCCCTTGCCGCGCGATCCCGGCGCGAGGCCCTCGCCCCGCTCGACGACGAGCGCGTCCACACCCTGCCGTGCGAGATCGATGCCGAGGGCGAGGCCGGTCGGGCCGGCTCCGACGACGAGTACGTCCACGTCCACGTTCATGTGGGGATTCAATGTCATGCCCATGCCTCTTTCCTTAACGTTGTTAAGTTCGATGGGACGAGCATGTCCTTAACGGCGTTAAACTGTCAAGCGTGGTTACCCAGAGACCCCAGCGATCCCCCAGGCTGGACAAGAAGCAGGTCGTCGAGACCGCTCTGCGGCTGCTCAACGAGACGGGCCTCGACGGCCTGACCCTGCGGGCCATCGCCAAGGAGCTGAACGTCCAGGCGCCGGCGCTCTACTGGCATTTCAAGAACAAGCAGGAACTGCTCGACGAGATGGCCACGGAGATGTACCGCCGGATGGTCGACACCCCCGGCGCGGCCGGGGGCGACGGCTGGCGGGAGCGGCTGCTCGCCGCCAACCGCGGACTGCGCGCCGCCCTGCTGAGCTATCGCGACGGCGCCAAGGTCTTCAGCGGTTCACGCTTCACGGGAACCCTGCACGCGGTCGAGATGGAGCGGACCCTGACGCTCTTCACCGAGGCGGGATTCACGCTCACGCAGGCGGTCCGCGCGATCTCCACCACGTACCTGTACACGCTCGGCTTCGTCACCGAGGAACAGGGCGTCCAGCCGCTGCCGGGCGAGCGCCGCGAGGGGTACGACACGGACGAACGCGCCCGCCGCATGGCCGACTTCCCGCTGTCGGCGGCGGCGGGCGCGGAGATCTTCGAGGCCTACGAGCGGCACTTCGAGGAAGGGCTCGGCCTGATCGTCGCGGGCATCGAGGCGCGCTACGGCATCGGCTGAGCGCGCGCCCTTCGCCGGTCCGGGGCGGGATTCCCCGGCCGGCTACGGGCGCGGCTTCGACAGGGCCGTGCGCAGCTTCGGGGTGAGCCGGTTCTCCACGAACCGGTTGAGCAGCCAGGCGAGCAGCAGCATCGTGGCGACCGTGGCGAGGAACGTGCCGTACGACGGGATGTGCAGGGTCCGGTGGTAGGCCTTGATGAAGACCCAGCCCAGGTGCTCGTGGACCAGGTAGAACGGGTACGTCAGGGCGCCCGCGACCGTCAGCCAGCGCCAGTTCGCCCAGCGCAGCCAGCCCAGCGCGATCGCGGCGACGGCGACGTAGCCGAAGGTGACGACGAGGATGATGGCGTAGGACGAGCGGTTGGAGAAGAACTCCGGGTTCGGGGCGTGCCACAGGCGCTGGACCGCGTAGTGCTGGCCGATCAGCCAGCTCACGCCGACGATGCCCCAGGCGTACGCGTCACGGCGGTTGCGGTGGACGAGGTAGAGGCCGACGCCGCCGATGAAGTACGGGGCGTACTCCGGCATCAGGACCGTGTTGAGCAGGGGCTCGTTCACGCCCTGCGCGATGGCCGCGGCCAGGGTCCAGGCGGCGCAGAACAGGATCACGCGCTGCCGGTTCGCCCCCGGCAGCACGATGCACAGCGCGAAGAGGGCGTAGAAGCGGACCTCCGCCCACAGGGTCCAGCACACGCCGAGCACCCGGTCGACGCCCAGCGGCTGCTGGAGCATGGTGAGGTTGACCAGCGCGTCGCTCGGGGAGACCGTCTTGTACGCGACGACGGGCAGGGCGAACACGGCCGTCACGATGATGATCGCGGCCCAGTACGCGGGCAGCAGCCGCGAGGCGCGGGAGGCGAAGAAGGAGCGCAGCGGCCGGCCCCAGCCGCTCATGCAGATGACGAAGCCGCTGATCACGAAGAAGACCTGCACGCCCAGGCAGCCGTAGGCGAACAGATGGTGCAGGGTGGGGAACTGGTGCTGGGGCGAGGTGCCCCAGGCCTGGACGACCTCGCCGTCCCGGCCGCCGTAGTGGTAACCCGCCACCATCAGGGCCGCGACGAGCCGCAGCCCGTCGAGGGCGCGCAGCCGGTTCTCCCGGGGCGCCGCGGGTTTGGGTGCGGCGGACGTCTCGGCAGGTGGCAGGACGGTACGGACCACGGTGCCGGTCGACGTCCCGCGGGCCTCCTCGGGCGTGTCGATCACAAGGTTCCCCTCAATGGGACTCAGCTGGCCCACAGCACGTTAGTCCGATAGTCGGGGATGCTTACGGCCTGGCAAGGCCGGTTCGTCGTCTCGCCCACGGGAGTTCATCTGTGTGATGCCCTCACGTTGAGAACTCTTCCGAATCGTGACAAATCGACAGCGGGCTTGCCGGGGCCGGGGAATGCCATCGAACGGGTGTTGTGGCGGCCGGGAGGCGCGGGGGCGCTCGGGGACGGTCCGGGGGAGTGCGGAGAGGCGCACAGGGCTCGTACGGGGGCGTGCGACGTACACAGGGAGCTCGCGGCACAAAGGGGCGGGGCCTCGGGGCTCTGCGGCTTCTCCAGGAAGGCGGTGACGCGCCCGGTGGCGTCGGTGGGGACCAGGCCGAAGGCGCGCGGGTCCTCCAC
>NZ_JBSFZS010000057.1:0-52786 GCF_053600395.1 Streptomyces sp. NPDC005070
GGCAGACGCGCTAGCTTGAGGTGCTAGTGCCCTTTATCGGGCGTGGGGGTTCAAGTCCCCCCTCGGACACCAGCGAGACCCCACTTCGGTGGGGTCTTTTGCGTACCCGGGTCGCGCCCCCACCCCCTACGCCCCAGCCTCCATGGCCACCCCCCACGCCCATCGAACGATTCGAGAAGTCTTCGAAACTTTCGAAAACTCGCGAGGCCGTGTTGATCTTGATGGGCGGACCATCGACGACCAGCCCTTTCTGGGTCGACCACGCGACGCGCCTGAACAGGAATAACACCTCCACGTTGCCTCTTCGGGACCGACGAATGTTTCGACCATCGTGCCGAAACCATTGACACTTGACAGGGCCAGTTCAACACTGTGGGCGATTCGTAGCGCGTCACCTCACGAGAACGAGGAGGAAACACGCACATGACCGACGCATCCGCACATCCGCCGGGCCGCCGCAGCGGTCGCCCGGGGACGTTCCGTCACCTCAGGCTGCTCATCAGCGGTGTCTGCACCATGCTGCTGGTCGCCGTGGCCGCGATGACCCTGCCCGGGACCGCCCGGGCCGACACGGTCGTCACGTCGAACCAGACCGGCACCGACAACGGGTACTACTACTCGTTCTGGACCGACAGCAGCGGCACGGTGTCCATGAACCTGGGCTCCAGCGGCAACTACAGCACCTCGTGGAGCAACACCGGGAACTTCGTCGCCGGCAAGGGCTGGAGCAACGGCGGACGCAGGAGCGTGACCTACTCGGGCACCTTCAACCCGTCCGGCAACGCCTACCTGTCGCTCTACGGGTGGACGTCCAACCCGCTCGTCGAGTACTACATCGTCGACAACTGGGGCACCTACCGGCCCACGGGAACGTTCAAGGGCACCGTCACCACCGACGGCGGCACGTACGACATCTACAAGACGACGCGGACCAACGCGCCCTCCGTCGAAGGCACACGCACCTTCGACCAGTACTGGAGCGTCCGGCAGTCGAAGCGCACGGGCGGGACCATCACCACCGGCAACCACTTCGACGCCTGGGCCCGAGCCGGGATGAACCTGGGCAGCTTCAACTACTACATGATCCTCGCCACCGAGGGTTATCAGAGCAGCGGAAACTCCAACATCACGGTGGGCGACGCGGGATCGGGCGGCGGATCCGGGGGCGGTGGAACCGGCGGCGGGGGCTCCGGCGGGTGCGCGGCGGCCCTCTCCGCCGGCCAGCAGTGGAACGACCGGTACAACCTCAACGTCGCCGTCACCGGATCGAGCAACTGGACCGTGACGATGAACGTGCCGTCCCCGGCGAAGATCCTCTCGACCTGGAACATCAGCGCGAGCTACCCCAGCGCCCAGGTCCTGACGGCCAAACCCAACGGCAGCGGCAACACCTTCGGCGTCACCATCCAGGCCAACGGCAACTGGACCTGGCCCACGGTCTCCTGCAGCACGAGCTGACCGCCCGCCCCCACAAGGCCGAAGGAGCACTTCGCATGGGATTCCGCACGCGATCCGGACGACTCGGCTCGTTACGCACACTGCTCACGGGCCTGGCCGTCGTGGCGACGGCCGCCGCGGGCACCCTCGCCCTCGACGCCGGACCCGCGCGGGCCGCCACCTGCAACGGGTACGTCGGACTCACCTTCGACGACGGGCCGTCCAGCACCACGTCGACCCTGCTCAACGCCCTCAAGCAGAACGGGCTGCGGGCCACCATGTTCAACGAGGGCCAGTACGCGGCGTCCAGCCCCGGCCAGGTACGGGCCCAGGTCGACGCCGGCATGTGGGTGGGCAACCACAGCTACACCCACCCGCATCTCGTCCAGCAGAGCCAGGCACAGATCGACTCGGAGATCTCCCGGACCCAGCAGGCCATCGCCGCCGCCGGCGGCGGGACGCCGAAACTGTTCCGTCCGCCGTACGGGGAGACCAACGCGACGGTGAAGGCGGTCGAGGCCAAGTACGGCCTGACCGAGATCATCTGGGACGTGGACTCACAGGACTGGAACGGCGCGAGCACCGACGCGATCGTGCAGGCGGCGGGCCGGCTCACCAACGGCCAGGTCATCCTCATGCACGACTGGCCGGCGAACACGATCGCCGCGATCCCGCGCATCGCGCAGGGTCTCGCCTCCCGCGGCCTGTGCGCCGGGACGATCTCCCCGCAGACCGGCCGCGCCGTGGCGCCCGACGGTGGCGGCACGGGCGGCGGTGGTGGCGGCGGGTGCACCGCGACGCTGTCCGCCGGCCAGCAGTGGAGCGACCGGTACAACCTCGACGTCGCCGTCACCGGATCGAGCAACTGGACCGTGACGATGAACGTGCCCGCGCCCGAAAAGATCCTCTCGACCTGGAACATCAGCGCGAGCTACCCCAGCGCCCAGGTCCTGACGGCCAAACCCAACGGCAGCGGCAACACCTTCGGCGTCACCATTCAGACCAACGGCACGTGGACGTGGCCGACGGTCTCCTGCGCCGCGGGCTGACCCGGCGGGACCGCACCGAGGAGCAGCGCCGCCCCGCGTCACCCGGCACGACGGGCGAGGGCCCCGATCAAAGGATCGGGGCCCTCGCTCACTGTGTCCGCGACGTCACGGAAAGATGTGGGGCAGATCTCGTCACGCTGACATCTCCCCACGTCACAGCGCTGGAGGAAGGGTCCGGAGGAGCCCCTCGGGGACTCCTCGCATCGCTGATCCGCAGGTCCGAAGCTAGCGTCGTACTAAAATTGCAGGCTTGTTCGGAGCTGGACCGGAATATCCCCAGGCGTACCTGCGGGCCCACCGGCTCCCCGGAGTATCCGGGAACAACACGTGAGGACCCGATGGCAGCCCTCCAGCAAGGCCCCGCGCTCGCATTGTCCGACGACGAGGTGCGTGCGGAGTTCGGTGACCAGGCGCGTTTCTCCGCCGCAGCGGCCGCCTCACCGCGCACGCTCGTCGACATCCTCGACGCCTCCGTACGGGCGTACCCGGACGAGCCCGCTCTCGACGACGGCCGGCGCGCCCTCACCTATCGCGCGCTGGCCGCCGAGGTGGCCGTCGTGCGGTCGCGGCTCGCGGAGGCCGGGGTCGGTCTCGGCGACCGGGTCGGCGTGCGGGTCCCGTCCGGCACGAACGAGCTGTACGTGGCGATCCTCGCCGTCCTCGCCGCCGGGGCCGCCTACGTCCCGGTCGACGCCGAGGACCCCGACGAGCGGGCCGAGCTGGTCTTCGGCGAGGCCGGTGTACGCGCGGTCGTCGGCGCCGGGCACGAGCTGACCGTCAACGGCCGCTCCGAGGTCCCCGCGGGGCGGCCCGGCGTCGAGCACGACGCGTGGATCATCTTCACCTCGGGTTCCACCGGCAAGCCCAAGGGCGTCGCCGTGAGCCACCGCAGCGCCGCCGCCTTCGTCGACGCGGAGGCGGACCTCTTCCTGACCGAGGAGCCCATCGGCCCCGGCGACCGGGTCATGGCGGGCCTGTCCGTGGCCTTCGACGCCTCCTGCGAGGAGATGTGGCTGGCCTGGCGGTACGGGGCCTGTCTGGTGCCCGTGCCGCGCTCCCAGGTGCGCAGCGGCGCCGACCTCGGCCCCTGGCTGGTCGAGCAGGAGATCACCGTCGTCTCCACCGTGCCGACCCTCGCCGCCCTGTGGGAGCCCGAGACCCTCAACGAGGTCCGGCTGCTGATCTTCGGTGGCGAGGCCTGCCCGCCCGAGCTGACCCAGCGCCTGGTGACCGACGGCCGGGAGGTGTGGAACACGTACGGGCCGACCGAGGCGACCGTCGTGGCCTGTGCCTCGCTGCTGACCGGCGACGAGCCCATCCGTATCGGGCTGCCGCTGAACGGCTGGGAGCTCGCGGTCGTCGACGAGGCGGGCGAGCCGGTGCCGATGGGCGGCAGCGGCCAGCTCGTGATCGGCGGGGTCGGACTCGCCCGCTATCTCGACGCGGAGAAGGACGCGGAGAAGTACGCGCCGCTCGTGTCGCTGGGCTGGGAGCGGGCGTACCGCAGCGGTGACCTGGTCAAGGCGGAACCCGAGGGGCTGATCTTCCTCGGGCGGGCCGACGAGCAGATCAAGCTCGGCGGGCGCCGGATCGAGCTCGGCGAGGTGGACGCGGCGCTCCAGGCGCTGCCCGGTGTCGCGGGTGCCGCCGCGGCCGTGCGGACCGCGCGCGGCGGCAATCAGCTCCTCGTCGGCTATGTCGTCACCCAGGAGGGCTGGGACCAGGCGGCCGCCGTCGAGAAGCTGCGGGCCGAGCTGCCCGCCGCGCTGGTTCCGCTGATCGCGCCCGTCGGGGACCTGCCGACCCGGACGTCCGGCAAGGTCGACCGGAACGCGCTGCCCTGGCCGCTGGAGGGTCTGGAGACCGCGGGCGCCCAGGAGGAGCTGTACGGCACCGAGGCCTGGCTCGCCGAGCAGTGGAGCGAGGTGCTCGGCATCCCCGTCGGCGGGGCCGGCGACGACTTCTTCGCGATCGGCGGCAGCAGTCTCGCGGCCGCCCAGCTCACGACGCGGCTGCGCAGCCGCTATCCGAACGTCGCCGTGCTCGACATCTATCAGCAGCCGGTGCTGCGCAAGCTGGCCCGGCATCTGGAGAGATCGGGCCAGGACGACGGCACGGAGCGGGTGATCGCGCCGGTCCCGGTGCGCGCCAAGCTGGTCCAGTTGGTCGTGCTGCTGCCGCTGTTCTGCCTGCTCGGGCTGCGCTGGACGGTGGCGCTGGCCGCGCTCGGCAACGTCCTGCACTGGTTCGGCCCCTACCCGTGGGCGCCCGGCGCCTCGTGGTGGCTGGTGGGTGCCGGTGCGCTCGTTCTGTACAGCCCGCCGGGACGGCTCGCCGTCGCCGCGGGCGGTGCGCGGCTGCTCCTGCGCGGTGTGAAGGCCGGCCGGTATCCGCGCGGCGGGAGTGTCCATCTGCGGTTGTGGACGGCTGAGCGGCTGGCCGCGTTCAGCGGTGCGACCTCGCTGACGGGGTCCTGGCTGGAGCGGTACGCCCGTGCGCTGGGCGCCAAGGTCGGGCAGGACGTGGATCTGCACTCGATGCCGCCGGTCACCGGCATGCTCAAGATGGGCCGGGGTGCCGCCGTCGAGTCGGAGGTGGACCTGTCCGGGTACTGGCTGGACGGCGACCGGCTGGAGATCGGCCAGGTGAAGGTGGGCGCCGGTGCCGTGGTCGGGACGCGCAGCATCCTGTTCCCCGGGTCCCGGGTGGGCAAGCGCTCCGAGGTGGCCCCGGGTTCCGCCGTGACGGGCCAGATCCCGACCGGGCAGCGCTGGGCGGGGGCACCCGCGGTCAAGCTCGGCAAGGCGAAGCGGGCCTGGCCCAAGGACCGGCCGCAGCGCGGCACGTCCTGGCGGATGATGTACGGCGCGACCGGGTTCGCGCTGAGCGCGCTGCCAGTGCTGGCCGCCGTCGCGGCGCTGCTCGTGGCCCGGGTGTTCGTGAGCGCGGACGCCGGGCTCGGCGCGGCGCTGCGCGGTGCGGCGTTCGCCCTGGTTCCGGCGACGCTGGCGTTCGGTCTCGCGTACGCGCTGCTGCTGCTGGTCGCGGTGCGGCTGCTGAGCCTCGGGCTGCACGAGGGCACGCATCCGACGCACAGCCGGATCGGCTGGCAGGCCTGGACGGTCACGCAGCTCATGGACCGGTCCCGGGAGACGCTGTTCCCGTTGTACGCCGGGCTGATCACGCCGGTGTGGCTGCGGCTGCTCGGGATGCGGATCGGCCGGGGCGCGGAGGTGTCGACGGTGCTCGCGCTGCCGAGTCTGACGACGGTCGGGGACGGCGCGTTCCTGGCGGACGACACGCTGACGGCTCCGTACGAGCTCGGTGGCGGCTGGATGCGTATCGGGCGGGCCGAGATCGGGCGGCGGGCGTTCCTCGGCAATTCCGGGATGACCGCTCCGGGCCGCAGTGTGCCGGACGGCGGTCTGGTCGGTGTGCTGTCGGCGACGCCGAAGAAGGCGAAGAAGGGCAGCTCGTATCTGGGGCTGCCGCCGATGAAGCTGCCGCGTGCGGCGCAGGGCGGCGATCAGAGCCGTACGTACGAGCCGCCGGTCCGGCTGCTGTGGGCGCGTGGTCTGGTGGAGCTGTGCCGGCTGGTGCCGGTGTTCTGTTCGGCGGCGCTGGCCGTGCTGACGGTCGCCGCGCTGTGCGCGCTGGGGCCGTGGGCGTGGGCGTTCGCGGGTGGGGTGCTGCTCGCCGTGGGTGTGCTCGGGTGTCTGATCTCCATCGTGGCGAAGTGGCTGCTGGTGGGGCGGCACCGTGCCGGTGAGCACCCGCTGTGGAGCGGTTTCGTGTGGCGCAACGAGCTGGCGGACACCTTCGTGGAGGTCGTCGCCGTGCCGTGGCTGGCGGGATCCGTGCCCGGTACGCCGCTGATGACCGCGTGGCTGCGGGGACTCGGCGCCCGGATCGGGCGGGGCGCCTGGGTCGAGAGTTACTGGCTGCCGGAGTCGGATCTCGTGACGCTGGGGGACGCGGCGACGGTCAACCGGGGCTGTGTCCTGCAGACCCACCTCTTCCACGACCGGATCTTGCGGACGGATACTGTGGTCCTCCGTGAGGGCGCCACTCTGGGTCCGGGCGGAATCGTCCTGCCCGGCAGCACGGTCGGGGCCCGCTCCACTCTGGGTCCCGCGTCGCTGGTGATGGCGGCGGAGTCCGTTCCCGACGACACCCGCTGGCTGGGCAACCCGATCGAGGCCTGGCGTTCGTAGCAGACGTGACTTGATCGGACACGAAGGGCGGTACAGCGGAGAGTCGAGCACAGGGCAGGGAGCAGTCGCAGCAGTGAGCGTTCAGCAGACAGCGGGACCGGACCCCTATTTCCCGGCCAACGGTGATTCCCGTTACCGGGTGCACCGGTACGAGCTCGCGCTGGACTACCGCCCCGGCCCGAACCGGCTCTCCGGCACCGCGCGGATCAACGCCATAGCGGGCAGGTCCGCACTGACCGAGTTCCAGCTCAACCTGGCCGACTTCCGGATCGGCCGGGTCCGTGTCGACGGCAAGGCCCCGCACTACACGCACCGGGGCGGCAGGCTGCGGATCCGTCCGCCGAAGCCGGTGCGGGCGGGCGCGGCGTTCACCGTCGAGGTGCACTGGTCGGGCAATCCGAAGCCGGTCGGCAGTCCCTGGGGCGGGATCGGCTGGGAGGAGCTGGAGGACGGGGCGCTGGTGGCGAGCCAGCCGGTCGGTTCGCCGTCCTGGTATCCGTGCAACGACCGGCCGGCCGACAAGGCCGCGTACCAGATCTCGGTCACCACGCCGTCCGCGTACGCGGTGGTGGCGGGCGGGCGTCTGCTGACGCGGACGACGAAGGCCTCGACGACGACCTGGGTGTACGAGCAGCCCGCGCCGACCTCCAGCTATCTGGTGGGCCTGTCGATCGGGAAGTACCAGACGGTGCTGCTCGGCGATCCGGGTCTGTCCGGCGTACCGCAGTCCGGGCATCTGCCCGCGCAGCTTCTGCCCGAATTCTCCCGCGACTTCGCGCGGCAGCCCGCGATGATGGAGCTGTTCCAGGATCTCTTCGGGCCGTATCCGTTCGGCGAGTACGCGGTGGTGGTGACCGAGGAGGAGCTCGACGTCCCGGTCGAGGCCCAGGGTCTTTCGCTGTTCGGCGCCAATCACGTGGACGGGGCGCGGGGTTCGGAGCGGCTGATCGCGCACGAGCTGGCGCACCAGTGGTTCGGCAACAGTGTGACCATCGCGGACTGGCGGCACATATGGCTGAACGAGGGGCTCGCGAAGTACGCCGAGTGGCTGTGGTCGGAGCGCTCCGGCGGGCGCCCGGCCCGTCAGCTCGCCGCCGCCGCGCACCGGAAGCTGGCCGCGCTGCCGCAGGATCTGCTGCTGGCGAACCCGGGCCGCAAGTTGATGTTCGACGACCGGCTCTACCAGCGCGGCGGGCTCACCGTGCACGCGATCCGGTGCGCGATGGGCGACGAGGCCTTCTTCCGCATGCTGCGCGGCTGGGCGACGCTGCACCGGGGCGGCACGGTCACCACGTCCGTCTTCGCCGCGCACGTCTCGCGCTACGCGGCCGAGCCGCTGGACGATCTCTTCACGGCGTGGCTGTACGAGACGGCGCTGCCGCCGCTGCCGGAAGCCGTCCCGCGCCTGCCGGAGGCCGCAGCACCGCACGTGCCGCAGGTGCCGGCCCGGCCCGCCTATCCGCCCACCTACCCGCCGCCGGGCGCGGACCCGGCGCGGGTCCGGGGAGAATGACGCGATGACCAGCCGTTCCTGCCCCTGTGGGCTCCCCGATCCGTACGTGCGCTGCTGCGGGCGCTTCCATCGCGGCGAGGCCGCGGCGCCGAGTGCCGAGGCGCTCATGCGGTCGCGTTACTGCGCCTTCGTGAAGGAGGACGAGGGGTACCTGCTGCGGACCTGGCATCCCCGGACGCGGCCGGCCCGGGTGGAGTTCGACCCGGGGACGCGGTGGACCGGCCTGGAGATCCTGGACACCGGTCAGGGCTCGGCGTTCCACACCACGGGGACCGTGACCTTCCGGGCCTCCTACCGGGGTGGTTCGCTGCACGAGCGGAGCCGGTTCGAGCGGGTGGACGGGGCCTGGGTGTATCTGGACGGGGAGTTCCTGAACTGACCTCGGGTGGGCCGTCAGGGCGCCAGGACGTCCAGTTCCTGGAGTGCGCCGACGGTGATCTCGCGGGTGAGCGCCTCGGCGCGCGCGGCGTCGCCCTCCCGGACGGCTTCGGCGAGCTGGACGTGCAGGGTGACGGCGGCGGGGTCGGGGTCCTCGAACATGACGTCGTGATGAGTGCGGCCGGACAGGACCTCCGCGACGACGTCTCCGAGGCGGGCGAACATCTCGTTGCCGGACGCCTTGAGGATCACCCGGTGGAACGCGACGTCGTGGACGAGATAGCCCTCGAGCTGGTGCCCGCGTGAGGTGGCGACCATGCCGAGCGCGCACTCGGTGAGCTCCGCGCACTGCTCGGGGGTGGCGTGCCGTGCGGCCAGTCCCGCGGCGACGGGTTCGATCGCCGAGCGCAGGACGGTGAGGGAACGGAGCTGGTGGGGGCGGTCGGCGCCGGCCAGCCGCCAGCGGATGACCTGGGGGTCGTAGACGTTCCACTCGGACTTGGGGCGGACCGTCACGCCCACGCGGCGGCGGGACTCGACCAGGTACATGGACTCGAGGACCCGGACCGCCTCGCGCATGACGGAGCGGGACACCTCGAAGCGCTGGGCGAGTTCGTCGGTGCGCAGCACACTGCCCGGCGGGTAGTCACCCGCCGTGATCGCCGGCCCGAGGCTTTCCAGTACGTGTCCGTGCAGCCCCCGGCCCCGTGTGCTCATGGGGTCAGGGTACGAGGCCGACGCCCCGAACAAAAAGTCAGACTTATATGTCACACACTCTTGAATTTGTCGTACCTAATGCGTTTCAGTGGCGTCGACATCAGATGTCGACGAAGACAGCGAGAGCGTGATGCAGCACAGTCCCACCCCCCATGTCGTCGTGGTCATGGGCGTCGCAGGCACCGGGAAGACCACCATCGGCCCGTTGCTCGCGGCCCGGCTCGGCGTGCCGTACGCCGAGGGCGACGACTTCCACCCGCAGGCCAACATCGCCAAGATGACGGCCGGGACGCCGCTGACCGACGACGACCGGTGGCCGTGGCTGGACGCCATCGGGCACTGGGCGCACGACCGGGCGGGGCTCGGCGGTGTGGTCAGCAGCTCGGCGCTCAAGCGCGTCTACCGGGACCGGCTGCGCGCGGCCGCGCCCGGGGTCGTCTTCGTGCATCTGACGGGCGACCGCGAGCTCATCGAGGACCGGATGTCGCACCGCACGGGGCACTTCATGCCCACGGCGCTCCTGGACTCGCAGTTCGCCACGCTCCAGCCGCTGGCGGCGGACGAGGCGGGGGTCGAGGTCGACGTCTCCGGTGAGCCCGCGGAGATCACCGAGCGGGCCGTGGCGGCGCTCGGCGCTCTCGAACCGCCCCGGCCGTAGCACCCCCGGTCCGGCCTCGGCCCGGCCGCAGCACCCCGGGACTCCGACGCCGTACCCCATACCCGTACCCGTACCGGTGCCCGTACCCGTACCCGTACCCGTACCCGTGACAACGCTGTCGCCCAGGTGACAGCGCGCTCCATCCTCCCCGTGTCCTTTTCTCAAGCAAGGGAACAACCGTGACCAGACTCAGTGTCGAGATGCTGGCAGCGGACGCCGTCGAACCGATCACGTCGGCGGGCCACGCTCACCTGGGCATAGCCGTGCTGGCGGGCATCGCCGTCATCGTCCTGCTCATCACCCGGTTCAAGCTGCACGCCTTTCTCGCCCTGACCATCGGCTCGCTGGCCCTCGGCGCGTTCGCCGGCGCCCCGCTCGACAAGACCATCCTCAGCTTCACCACCGGACTCGGCTCGACGGTGGCCGGTGCGGGTGTCCTGATCGCCCTCGGCGCGATCCTCGGCAAACTGCTCGCCGACTCGGGCGGCGCCGACCAGATCGTCGACACGATCCTCGCCAGGGCGGGCGGCCGCGGGATGCCCTGGGCGATGGTGCTGATCGCCTCGGTGATCGGCCTTCCGCTGTTCTTCGAGGTCGGCATCGTGCTGCTGATCCCGGTGGTCCTGATGGTCGCCAAGCGCGGCAACTACTCGCTGATGCGCATCGGTATCCCGGCGCTCGCGGGCCTGTCGGTGATGCACGGTCTGATTCCCCCGCACCCCGGTCCGCTGGTCGCGATCGACGCGGTGAAGGCGAACCTGGGCCTCACCCTCGCGCTCGGTGTCCTGGTCGCCGTCCCGACGGTGATCATCGCCGGTCCGGTGTTCTCCCGGTACGCGGCCCGCTGGGTGGACGTCCAGGCTCCCGACCGCATGGTCCCGGCGCGTGCCTCGGAGGACCTGGAGAAGCGTCCCGGCTTCGGCGCGACCCTCGCCACCATGCTGCTTCCGGTCGTGCTGATGCTGGCCAAGGCGCTGGTGGACATCGTCGTCGACGACCCGACGGACATGACCCAGCGCGTCTTCGACATCGTCGGAGCGCCGCTGATCGCGCTGCTCGCGGCCGTGATCGTGGGCATGTTCACGCTGGGCAGGGCGGCGGGCTTCACCAAGGACCGGATCGCGGCGACCACCGAGAAGTCCCTCGCGCCCATCGCCGGCATCCTGCTCATCGTCGGGGCGGGCGGCGGATTCAAGCAGACGCTGATCGACTCCGGCGTGGGCCAGATGATCCTGGAGATCTCCAAGGACTGGTCGATCCCGGCCCTGTTGCTGGCCTGGCTGATCGCGGTGGCGATCCGGCTCGCGACCGGTTCGGCGACCGTCGCCACCATCTCGGCGGCCGGTCTGGTCGCGCCGCTCGCGGCCGACATGTCGACCGCCCACACGTCGCTGCTCGTCCTCGCGATCGGCGCGGGCTCGCTCTTCTTCAGCCATGTCAACGACGCCGGCTTCTGGCTGGTCAAGGAGTACTTCGGCCTGAACGTCGGCCAGACCGTCAAGACCTGGTCCGTCATGGAGACGATCATCTCGGTGGTGGCCGGAGCACTGGTGCTGCTGCTGTCGCTCGTCATCTAGACGGCTGTTCCGCCGGGCCGTCCTGACACGGCCGGGCGGAAGGGCGAACGGGCCGCGGGGAAGACCGGACATGGTTCTCCCCGCGGCCCGTTGGTCTTCGTCGGCGGTGCGTACTCACGGCGGGTTCGTCGTCAGCGGCCGCTCACGGCCGCCACAGCGGATGTTCGCGGTCGGCCCACTGGCGGCTCACCGATCCCGTGCGCAGGCCCCGCCGGGCCTCCGGGTCGCCGAGCGCCATACCGATGTGTCCCGCGAGGACGATGCCGACGGTGAGGGCCAGCCAGTCGTGGACGAAGGTGGCCGACGTGCGCCACATCAGCGGGGTGAGATGGGTGAACCACATCAGCAGCCCGGTGCCCAGCATCACGAGCGTCGCCCCCGCGATCCAGGCGGCGTAGACCTTCTGTCCGGCGTTGAACTTGCCCGCCGGGCGGGATTCGGGGTCCTTGTCGCGGTGCAGGGCCGCCCGCAGCCACACCCGGTCGTGCGGGCCGAAGCGGTTGAGGAAGCCGAGGTCCCGGCGGAAGGCGCGGGAGGCGAGGCCCAGGAGGACCGGCAGCGGAAGCATCACACCGGCGATCTCGTGGACCCGGACGACGAGTTCACGGCGGCCGACGAGTTCGGCGAACTGGGGGATGTAGAGGCAGGCCGCGGTGGCCACGCACAGGCCCATCAGCAGGGCGGTGACGCGATGCACCCAGTGCTCGGCGCGGGTGAAGCGGCGTACGGGGGAGGAGTGCGCGGCCACGGCCGGGGACGCGTCAGCTCGTGGGTTCATCGTCACGTCCGTTCGAACGGCCGACCCAGGCGTCGACGTCGTATCCCCGGTCCTCCCAGTATCCGGGACGGACGTCCTCGGTGACGGTGATGCCGGAGAGCCACTTGGCGGACTTGTAGAAGTACATCGGGGCCACATAGAGACGGACGGGGCCGCCGTGGCTGTGGCCGACGGGCTTGTCCTGCATGCGCAGGGCCACCAGGACGTCCGGGCGCCGGGCCTGACGCAGGGTGAGGCTCTCCGTGTACGTCCCGTCGAAGCAGGTGAACCGGATGGCGCCGGCCGAGGAACGCACTCCGGCGGCGTCGAGGAGGTGCGACAGGCGTACGCCCTCGAAGGGGGTGCTCGGCACCCGCCAGCCGGTGACGCACTGGACGTCGTGGACGATCCGGGTCTGGGGCAGGGCGCGCAGGTCGGCGAGGGTGTAGCTGGTGGGGTGGTCGACCAGGCCGTCGACGGTGAGGCGGTAGTTCGTCTCGTTCTTGTGGGGGACGGAGGCGGCGACCGAGTAGTAGCGGAAGCCGCCGCCGTTGGGCAGCAGTCCCGTCAGGCCGGTGGGGTCCTTCTGGGAGGCGCCGGCGAGGAAGGCGTCCGTCGCGCGCTGGAGCGCGGGGGCGGTCAGGACGCCGAGGGCGCCGAGTCCGAGCGTGCCGAGCAGCACCCGGCGGCCGATGGGCCTGCCACGCTCGCCGGACACCTCGTGTTCGTCGCGTTCCCGGTGCTCGTCGGGTTCCCGGTGTTCGTCACGTTCCCCGTGTTCGTCGGGTTCCCCGGGCCGTTCAGTGTTCACCCCTTGATTCGAGCACCCGCGACCCCCAAAAGGCCAGCGGTCGCGGGTGCTCGTCAGCGTTCCGTCATCTCTTCTCGCCTGTGAGCCGGGAAAATCGGCCCCGGAGAGGACGGCAGGGCCTCATCAGGAGGCGGACTCGGCCGCCTTGTCCAACTGGAACGCCTCGTTGCCGAGGCCGATCCGGGCGTGCGCCTCGGGCTTGCGGGAGCGCAGGAGCAGCCCCTGGACGAGTCCGGCGATCAGCGCGACCCCGATGACGGCGGGCAGCAGCACGTTCAGGACGGAGTCCGGACCCGAGCCGACGAGGACGTCGAAGTCCTTGACGGTGTAGACCGCGATGACCAGCAGGGCGACGCCCGCGATCGCGGAGGTGACCAGACGCCAGGACTGGGCGCGGGCCGCGCCGCGGCGGACGAAGAACACGATGACCGAGAGCGAGGCGGCCGCCATCAGCAGGGTGACGCCGAGCGCTCCGACGTTGCCGCCCCAGGTGAAGAGCTGGAGCACGGGCGCGGTCGGGTCTCCGGTCGGCTTGTCGTCGGACAGGGCGAAGCCGCCGACCACGATCAGGGAGACGACGGTGTGCAGGAGCGAGCCGGTGCCGGGGGCCCCACTGGCCTCGGAGGTGCGGCCGAAGGCGGCGGGCAGCAGACCCTCGCGGCCCATGGCGAAGGCGTACCGCGCGACGACGTTGTGGAAGCTGAGCAGCGCCGCGAACATGCCGGTCACGAAGAGGACGTGCAGGACGTCGGTGAACGTCGAGCCGAGGCGTGACTCGGTGAGGAAGAAGAGGAGTCCGGCGCTCTGCTTCTGGGAGGTGCCCACGATCGCGGAGGGTCCGGTGGCGACGGTGAGCGCCCAGGAGCTGATCGCGAAGAAGACGGCGACGAAACCGATCGCGAGGAACATGACGCGCGGCACGAGGATGTGCGGGCGGCTGGTCTCCTCGGCGTAGACCGGGGCCTGTTCGAAGCCGGTGAAGGCGGCGATGCAGAAGCACAGCGCGGTGCCGACGCCCGCCCCGGTGAGGGTGTCGGGGTTGAAGGCGTGCAGCGACAGGCCCGCCTTGGCGGGATCGCCGACGGCGGCGACGTCGAAGACGACGACGAGGGTCACCTCGATGACGAGCAGGACGCCGAGGACCCAGGCGTTGACGTCGATCTTCAGCCAGGCGAGCGCGCCCACGACGAGCACGGCGGCCAACGCCGGTATCCACCAGGCGACTTCGGTGTCGAGGTAGGTGGCGAACAGCCCGGAGACCTCGTAGCCGAAGAGGCCGTAGATGCCGACCTGGAGTGCGCTGTAGGCGACGAGGGCGACCGCTGCGGCGCCCGCGCCCGGCGTGCCGCCGAGTCCTCGCGAGATGTACGCGTAGAAGGCGCCCGCGTTGTGGACGTGCCGGCTCATCTCGGCGTACCCGACGCTGAAGAGCACCAGGACGACGCCGAGGATGACGAAGAGCAGCGGCTGCCCGACGATGCCCATCACCGCGAATGTGGTGGGCATGACACCCGCTACCACCATGAGCGGGGCGGTGGCCGCGAGAACGGACAGCAGGAGGCCCGCCGTGCCCAGCCGGCCGGCCCGCAGGGCCCGGTCCTGCCCCTTGAACGTGCTGATGCCGGCGCTCTCGGCGTCGGGTCTTCCCGTGCTCGACGTACTCGGTGTGCTCGAACTGCCCGTCGTCATCGCGGGGTCGTCCTTTCGGATGTCGGGTCTTCGGGGGCGTTCACACCGTGCCGAGCACGCGGTCGCGCGCGGCACGGAAGGCTTGGTGTCCGTCGCGGTCCGGGTACGACCACGGCGCCGCGGTCGGGTGGTCCGCGATCCGGAGGAACAGGGCGGCGGCCTCGCCGTCCCGGCCCTCGCAGATCTTGGCGTGGGCGAGGAAGTTGAGGTCGACCAGGCGGCGCGGGTGGTCGGTGTGCTCCCACTCCAGCCACCAGTCGAAGGCGGCCTTCATCACCTGACGGGCCCGGCGCCCGGCCCAGTGCCCGGAGGCGACCGGGTCGGCGGGCTCGCTCCCGGCGCCGGCGAGCACACGGAAGCGCTCGGCGTGCGCGACGACCGGAAGGATCGCGAGCGGCGAGTCGGCGGGCGCCTGCTCGGCCGACCAGTTGGCGAAGTCGTACACCTCGTGCAGCGGGTCCTGGCCCGCCTCGGCGCGGCGCTCGGCGAGCCTCGCGACCATCAGATGGTGCGCGTGGTGATGGACGGCGTGCCGGTGGCGCACCTCGTCGAAGAGGCGGACCACGTCGCCCTCGGCCCCGAGCGAGCGTTCCAGGAGGAGGAGGCCGAGCCAGGGAGTGGGGTCGTCGGGGGCGAGGTCCGCCGCCCGGCGGCAGGCCTCGCGGGCGCCGTCCGGGCGTTCCTTGCCGCGCAGGGCGCGTTCCACGGAGGCACAGCCGAGGAGGACGGCGGCGTCGGCGGATTCCGGTTCGGCGAGCTGCCAGTCGCGGGCCCAGGCGAGCGTCGCGGACTCCTGGGCGAGGACGGTGACGCGGTGCCCCCGGCGGTCCCAGTCGTCGCCGGTCGCGGCGAGCAGCGCCCGGACCTCGGTCCACCGCCCCTGGTTCAACGCGGCACGTACGGTGACGAGTTCGGCGTCGTCGAGAGCGGCGTCGAAGGCCTGGGACGCCCGCTTGCGGCCGCGGCCCAGCGGAGGTGGGGGTGGTGACACCGCTGCTCAACCTCACAGGCGCGGTTCGTCAAAGGGTGATCACGCACAGCAAACCCGGAGCCACGGGTTCAAGTCAAGCTCGGACCGGGTCACTACACGTGTCAACTGGCCACTTGTACACACCAGTTACCTGCACAGCGTCCCGCAAAGTCCTGAACAGGAGCCTTGTCCACCCGACTTGGCGGCCCTTCCCGTCGCCGAGCCGCGGGCGGCCGTCACTGTCCTGATGACAACGGCCGCCCGGGGCAGGCGGCTTGTGCAGCGGGAGCGATCAGAGCCGTGATCGCTCGGAGCCGGGCGGGATCAGAGCCGAGCACGATGGGAGCCCGGCTCGATCGGAGCCCGGCACGATCGGAACCGGGCACGATCGGAGCCGGGCAGGGCCGCCGGGCGCGATCAGCTCACCGCCTCGGCCGCCGCCCGGCCCGCCGTGCGGCCGGAGAAGAGGCAGCCGCCGAGGAAGGTGCCTTCCAGCGACCGGTATCCGTGGACTCCGCCGCCGCCGAACCCGGCGGCCTCGCCGGCCGCGTACACACCCTCCAGGGGGTCGCCGCCGTCGGTCAGCACCCGCGAGGAGAGGTCCGTCTCCAGTCCGCCGAGGGTCTTGCGGGTCAGGATGTTGAGCCGCACCGCGATCAGCGGGCCGGCCGCGGGGTCGAGGATGCGGTGCGGGGGCGCCGTGCGGATCAGCTTGTCGCCGAGGTAGTTGCGGGCCCCGCGGATCGACATGACCTGGAGGTCCTTGGTGAAGGGGTTGGCGATCTCCCGGTCGCGGGCGACGATCTCGTGGCGCAGCGCCGCCTCGTCGATGAGGGGCTTCTCGGTGAGCGCGTTCATCCCGCGCACCAGCGCGCCGAGATCCTTCTCGACGACGAAGTCGACGCCGTTGTCCATGAACGCCTTGACCGGTCCGGGCACGTCCGCGCGGGCCCGGCCGAGGACGCCCCGGATCGACTTGCCGGTCAGGTCGGGGTTCTGCTCGGAGCCGGAGAGCGCGAACTCCTTGCCGATGATCTTCTGGTCGAGCACGAACCAGGTGTAGTCGTATCCGGTCCTCATGATGTGTTCGAGGGTGCCGAGCGTGTCGAAGCCCGGGAAGAGCGGGACCGGCAGGCGGTTGCCCCGCGCGTCCAGCCAGAGGGAGGACGGGCCCGGCAGGATGCGGATGCCGTGCTTGTCCCAGATGGGGTTCCAGTTCTGGATGCCCTCGGTGTAGTGCCACATGCGGTCGCGGTTGATGAGGCGGGCGCCGGTCTCCTCGGCGATCCCGAGCATGGCGCCGTCGACGTGCGCGGGGACGCCGGAGATCATCCGCTCGGGCGGGGTGCCGAGGCGTTCGGGCCAGTTGGCGCGCACGAGGTCGTGGTTGCCGCCGATGCCGCCGGAGGTGACGATCACGGCCTGGGCCTTGAGCTCGAAGGCGCCGGTGACCGTACGGCTGCTGGCCTGGCCGCGCTCGATGCCGGACGGCTCCAGGACCTCCCCGGTGACGGTGTCGACGGAGCCGGCGCTGCGGGACAGGCCGGTGACCCGGTGCCGGAAGCGCAGCTCGACCAGTCCGCGGGCCACCCCTTCCCGTACCCGGCGCTCGAAGGGCGCGACGAGGCCGGGCCCGGTCCCCCAGGTGATGTGGAAGCGCGGCACCGAGTTGCCGTGCCCGTTGGCGTCGTAGCCGCCGCGCTCGGCCCAGCCCACCACCGGGAAGAAGCGCACGCCCTGCGCGTGCAGCCAGGGCCGCTTCTCGCCGGCCGCGAAGTCGACGTACGCCTCGGCCCAGCGGCGCGGCCAGTGGTCCTCCGGCCGGTCGAAGCCGGCCGTGCCCATCCAGTCCTGGAGGGCCAGCTCGTGCGTGTCCTTGATCCGCATGCGGCGCTGCTCGGGCGAGTCGACGAAGAAGAGCCCGCCGAAGGACCAATGAGCCTGGCCGCCGATCGACTGCTCGGGCTCCTGGTCCAGAAGGATCACCTTGCGGCCGGCGTCGACGAGCTCCGCGGTCGCCGCGAGCCCCGCGAGGCCCGCTCCGATGACGATCACATCTGCGTCGTAGGCCATGGGCCCTTCCTCTCGGCATTCCGACGGGTCTGATCGGGTCGGCGTCACTGGGACGACTTGATGACGTTTGTCACGAACCGATCGGTGGCGTCGCTGGTTGGTGAGACATTGGTGCTGGTCGACCATGCGGCCGACCAGCACTTGTTACTGATGGGTCCGCATCCTCGGCAAGAAAGGTGACCGAGTCAACCGCCTGGTTCCGGTTGTTCCCGAGGGCGGGCGCACGGACCATGGCACTACAGTCGGCGGGATACGCAACACTGGCCCGCCCCGACTTCTGACGCATCGAGGTACCCAGCGTGTCGGTACTGGTTCTGGTCCTCGCCGTGAGCGCGGCCTGCTGCCTCGGCTTCGGCTTCGTGCTCCAGCAGAACGCCGCCTCGCACGCCCCGCTGAGCGACTTCCTCTCCCCCCGCATCCTGCTCGACCTCATCCGGGTCCCCCGCTGGCTGGGCGGCATCGGACTGATGGTGTGCGGCATGGCGCTCGGGGCGATCGCGCTCGGCAACGGCGAGGTCTCCCTGGTGGAACCGCTCCTCGCCACCAACCTGCTCTTCGCGCTCGCGCTCTCCCGCCACCAGACGAAACAGCCGCTGGGCCGGCAGGGCTGGGCCGGGCTGCTGCTGCTCGCGGGCGGTGTCACCGCCTTCATCGTGGCCGGGCAGCCCCAGGGCGGCGAGGCCATCGACGACCCGCTGCGGCACTGGCTGATCATCGGGATCGTGGTCGGTCTCGCGCTGCTGCTCACCACCTGCGCGAAACGGTCCCGGCTAAGCGCCGGACCCGTGCTGCTCGCCACCGCCGCCGGCCTGCTGTACGGACTGCAGGACGCGCTCACCCGGGTGAGCGGCCAGCGGTTCAGCGCGGGCGGAATGGCCGAACTGTTCACCGGCTGGCAGCCGTACGCGGTGATCGTCCTCGGTGTGACCGGGCTGATCCTCGTCCAGAGCGCCTTCGAGACCGCGCCGCTGCGCATGTCGCTGCCCGCGCTGACCGCTGCCCAGCCGCTGGCGGGAATCGCCTGCGGGGTGGGCTTCCTCGGGGACCAGCTCCGCACCGACGCGGGCGCCCTCGCCTGGCAGGCCGCGGGGCTCGCCGGCATCGTGACGGGGATCGTCCTGCTGGGCATGCACCCGGCGATGCCCTCGGGCACGGCGGAACCGGAACGCTCGCGGGACCTCCAGCCGCACTAGGGCCTCCAGCCGCACCGAGCGCCGCGCACCACCGGCCCGCACACCACTCCGACGGCCGTGCGCACCTCCTCCGCGGACCCTCCGCGCCCCCTGTCCGGAGGCGGTCCGGGGGCGGGAACTGCTTGGATGGAACCCATGAACCCCGCTGACGAGATCCTCGACATCGTGGACGAGAACGACGAGATCATCGGGCAGTCCCCGCGCGGGGAGGCATACGCGCGCGGGCTGCGCCACCGGTGCGTGTTCATCGAGGCGCGGGACGCCCGGGGCCGGGTCTTCGTCCACCGGCGCACCCCCACCAAGCTGGTGTTCCCCTCGTTCTACGACATGTTCGTGGGCGGGGTCGTCGGCGCGGGCGAGTCCTACGACGACGCGGCGCTCCGCGAGGCCGAGGAGGAACTCGGCGTCTCCGGGCTCCCCCGGCCGACTCCCCTGTTCAAGTTCCTGTACGACGACGGGGCGGGCGCGACCTGGTGGTCGGCCGTGTACGAGGTCCGCTGCGAGCTTCCGGTGGACCCGCAGGCGGAGGAGGTGGCCTGGCACGACTTCCTCACCGACGGCGAGGTGGAGCGCCGCCTGGACGAGTGGACGTGGGTGCCCGACGGGCTGGCCGCCTACGAACGGCTCACGGACTACCGGGCGATGGACTGATCCGTCCGGCCGAGCGCGGGCGGGGTCGCACCGGAGGAGCCCCGCTCAGGGCTGCCCGGTAGGGTCCTGAACGTGATCGAACTCGTGCGCAATGTCCGGTTGTGGTTCGCGCCGCAGGCGATCCGGTCCGAGGGCAGCACCCCGGACTACCGGTTCTCGCTGGCCAACGAGCGGACCTTCCTGGCCTGGCTGCGCACGGCGCTCGCACTCATCGGCGGCGGCTTCGCGGTGGACCAGTTCCTGCCGGACCTGCGCTGGGCCTGGCGGGCGGGTCTCGCCCTGGCGCTGCTGGCGGCGGGCGTGCTGTGCGCGCTACGGGCGGTCAATCACTGGGTGCGCTGCGAGCGGGCGATGCGGCGCGGCGAGGACCTGCCCGTCTCGCGCTTCCCCGCGGTGCTGAGCATCGTCGTCGCGATCGTCGCGATCGCGATGGTCGTCGTCGTCCTCGTCGGCTGGGCGGGATGACCACCCCGCTCGGCCAGGAGCGCGATCCCGGCCTCCAGCCGGAGCGCACGCGGCTGGCGTGGCGCCGTACGACCCTCTCCTGCACCGTCGCCGCCGTGCTCGCCGCGAAGGCGGCCCTGCACGAGCCGGACTCGGCCGCCGGGATCGTGGCGTTCGCGTTCTGCTGCGTCGCGTGGCTGGCGTTCCTGGCCCTCGCCCACCGCCGCATCCGCACCCTGGCCGACGCGGACCCCACGGGTCCGGCCGCGCTCGGGCCCCGGCACGCCACGGCGGCGGTCCTGTGCACGGTGGCGCTGGCCGTGTTCGCTGTGGCGCTGGTGTTCTGAGGCACCGGCCCCCGTGGGCGGGAGTGCTCCCCGTGTTCCCCTTGCACCGGGGTGCCCCCGCAGGGGTGTTCCCGGGGCGAGATGCCGATCACGTTTGGTACAGCCGCTGGACGACATACCGACTGGTCGGCATCATGGTCATGTCCCGCCACCCGCGCGCTGAGGAGCAACAGATGAGCCCGGACCACCCGCCAGGTCTCGATCTCGACCGGCTGCGAGCCCTGCTCGACCGTGAGCGGCCCGGACTGGTGAACGGCCCGCTGACCGGCCGGCTGATCGAAGGCGGACGGTCGAACCTCACCTACGCGGTCTCCGACGGCACCTCCCGCTGGGTCGTACGGCGGCCCCCGCTGGGCCACGTGCTGGCCACGGCGCACGACATGAAGCGCGAGCACCGGGTGATCAGCGCGCTGCACCCGACGGCCGTGCCGGTCCCGGACCCCGTGCTGCTGTGCGAGGACGAGTCGGTGCTCGGCGCCCCGTTCTACGTCATGGAGTTCGTGGAGGGCACCCCGTACCGCACCGCGGACCAGCTCGCCCCGCTCGGCCCGCGGCGCACGCGCGATGCCGTACTCGGTCTCGTGGACACCCTGGTCGAGCTGCACGCGGTGGACCCCGCCGCGGTCGGCCTCGCCGACTTCGGCCGCCCCGAGGGCTTCCTCGACCGGCAACTACGGCGCTGGGGCAAGCAGTTGGACGCCTCCCGCAACCGCGAGCTCGCCGGCATCGACGAGCTGCACGCCGCCCTGGGCCGCGAGCTGCCCACCTCCCCCGCGCCCACCGTCGTGCACGGCGACTATCGCCTCGACAACGTGCTGATCGGGCCCGACGACCGGATCAGGGCGATCCTGGACTGGGAGATGTCCACACTCGGCGATCCGCTCACCGACCTCGGGCTGCTCGTCATGTACAGCACGCGCCTGGAGCTGCCCAACTCCCCCATCAGCACGACCGCTTCGGCCGACGGACATCCCGAAGCGGCCGAGATCGTCGAGCGGTACGCCGCGCGCTCGGGGCGCGACGTCTCCGCGGTCTCCTGGTACACGGCCTTCGCCTGGTTCAAGCTCGCCGTGATCCTGGAGGGCATCCACTACCGCTACACCAAGGGCCAGACGGTCGGCGCGGGCTTCGACCGCATCGGCGAGCTGGTCCCCGTCTTCATCGAGCACGGCCTGACCACCCTTCAGGAAGGCTGATCCGTCATGGACTTCGCATTCGACGCGCGCACCGAAGAGCTGCGCGGGAAGCTGCTCGCCTTCATGGACGAGTACGTCTATCCGGCGGAGGCGGTCGCCGAGGAGCAGCGCGCCCTGCTGGCCTCTCCGTGGGACACGCCCGCCGTGGTCGGCGAGCTGAAGGCCGAGGCCCGCAGGCAAGGTCTGTGGAACCTCTTCCTGCCGGACTCCGAGTACGGCGCCGGGCTGACCAACCTCCAGTACGCGCCGCTCGCCGAGATCACCGGCCGCAGCCCGCACCTGGCGCCCACCGCGCTGAACTGTGCCGCTCCCGACACCGGCAACATGGAGGTGCTCGCCCAGTTCGGTGACGAGGCGCAGCGCAAGCAGTGGCTGGAGCCGCTGCTCGCCGGGGAGATCCGTTCCGCGTTCGCGATGACCGAGCCGGAGGTCGCCTCCTCCGACGCCACGAACATCACCACGCTGATCGAGCGGGACGGCGACGACTACGTCGTCACGGGCCGCAAGTGGTACATCTCCGGGGCGATGAACCCCGACTGCAAGATCTTCATCGTGATGGGCAAGACGGACCCGGACGGCCCCGACATCCGCCGCCAGCAGTCGATGATCCTGGTCCCGCGCGACACCCCGGGCCTGGAGGTCCGGCGCGCCATGCAGGTGTACGGCTACGAGGACCACTCCCACGGCGGGCACGCGGAGGTCGTCTTCGACCACGTCCGGGTCCCGGCGAGCAACCTGATCGGCGCGGAGGGCGGCGGTTTCGCCATCGCGCAGGCGCGGCTCGGTCCGGGCCGGATCCACCACTGCATGCGGCTGATCGGCATGGCCGAGCGGGCCATCGAGCTGATGTGCCGCCGGGCGGTGTCCCGTACGGCGTTCGGCAAGCCGCTGGCGCAGCAGGGGGTCGTGCAGAACTGGATCGCCGACGCCCGGGTGGCCGTCGAGCAGCTTCGTCTGCTGGTCCTGAAGACCGCGTGGATGATGGACACGGTCGGCAACAAGGGTGCCCACACCGAGATCCAGGCCATCAAGATCGCCACTCCGCGGGCTGTCGTGGACATCCTCGACAAGGCGGTCCAGCTTCACGGTGCTGGTGGTGTCAGCCAGGACTTCCCGCTGGCCGAGCTGTGGGCGGCGGCCCGGACGCTGAAGCTCGCCGACGGTCCCGACGAGGTCCACCAGCGCTCGCTGGCCCACCGGGAGATCAAGAAGCACGTGTGATCACCACGCAGCGCGGCCCCACCGTCCGGTGGGGCCGCGGTGTGCTGTCCGTGCTTCGGTCCGCTACGGGCGCAGGGCGCGCAGCAGGAGGTCGGCCAGGTGGTCGGCGACCTCCTGGGGGGCCAGGGGGCCGTCGGGGCGGTACCACGTGGACAGGTGGTGGACCGAGCCGAAGTGGTAGTCGACGACCAGGTCCGCCGGGGTGGCCGTGGAGAAGACCCCCTTCTTCTGGCCCTCCTCGACCAGCGCGCGGAACCGCTCGTGATAGCGCCGCCGCTCGGACCGCACCTGCTTGAGCTTCTCGGGCCCGAGGTGATGCATGGACCGGAAGAAGATCGACGCGTCGTCGAGGTTGTCGATGGTCGTGACGACCACGTCGGCCGCCGCTCGCCGCAGCCGCTCCTCGACCGGCGCGTCGGCGTCCGCGAAGGCGTCCAGCCGCTCCTGCTGGAGACGCAGCACGCGTGCGTAGACCTCGTGCAGGAGGTCGTCCTTGGAGCCGAAGTAGTGGTACAGCGCCCCCTTGGTGACGCCGGCCGCCTCGACGATCTCCTGCACCGAGGTGCGGTCGTAGCCCTGCTCGGCGAAGAGCCGGGTGGCGGCGGCGAGCAGCCGCTGCGGGACGGGCGTGCCGTCACCGTCTGTCGTCCTGGGCACTGCCGCCACCTGCCTTCCGTGCGTTCACATCGATGTCCGTCGTCCGCGTCCGTCGTCCGCGGGAGTCCTGGAGACTACTGGGAGTCTTGGGAGTCCTGGGACCGGGAACGCAGTTCCCGACGAAGGATCTTCCCACTCGCCGTCTTCGGCAGTTCGGGCAGGATCTCCACCCGCCGGGGATACTTGTAGGCGGCCAGTCTCTCCTTGCAGTACGCGGCCAGCGCTTCGGGGTCCTCGGTGGCTCCCGGGCGCAGGCTGATGTACGCCATGACGGTCTCCCCGCGGTAGCCGTCGGGGATCCCGACGACGGCCGCCTCGCGGACCGCCGGGTGGGTGTGCAGGACGTCCTCGACCTCGCGCGGCCAGACCTTGAAGCCGGACGCGTTGATCATGTCCTTCTTCCGGTCGACGACGTAGAGCCAGCCGTTCTCGTCCATGAAGCCGATGTCCCCGGTGTGCAGCTCGCCGTCCGGGAAGGTCTCGGCGGTGGCTTCGGGGCGGCGCCAGTAGCCGGGCACGACCTGCGGCCCGCGGACGAGGATCTCGCCCTGTTCTCCGAAGGGGACCTCCCGGCCCAGGTCGTCGACGATGCGTACGACCGAGTCCGGGCCGGGAACGCCCACGGCCAGGGTGCCGGAGGCCGGGTCCACCGGTGCCTCCAGGCCGGGCGGCACGGAGGCGCAGGGCGCGGTGCACTCGGTGAGCCCGTAGCCGTTGCGGATGTACGGTCCGAAGCCGGCCCGGAACCGTTCGACGAGGGCGGGCGGCAGCGGGGCCCCTCCGGAGGAGATGTTCACGAACGAGGAGAAGTGGTCCGGCGTGACGTCCGGGTGGGCGGCCAGCGCCATGAACGCGGTCGAGGGGCCGACGGTGTAGAGCGGCCGGTGTTCGGCGAAGGCGTCGAGGACGACCCCGGACTCGAAGCGGTACGCGAGGACCAGCATGCCCGCGCTGTCGAGGCAGGCGGCGAGCTGGCAGACCATCCCGGTGATGTGGAAGAGCGGCGCCATCGCGAAGTACACGGGCGCCTCGGGCAGCGCGAGGCCGGTCCGCTGCCGCTCGGCGTTGTACATGATGTTGCCGTGGGTGTTGGTGGCTCCCTTGGGGGTGCCGCTGGTGCCCGAGGTGTAGCTGATCAGCGCGATGTCGGACGGGCCGAGGGAGCGGTCTCCGGGAGCCTTGTGGCCCTGCCGGGCGACGGCGAGGAGGTCGTCGGCCGCCTCGTCGAGCGGCAGCCGCTCGAAGGCCAGCACGCGCGGGTCGTCCCGGGTCTGGAGGTCCTTCTCGCAGGCCGTCAGGACGACGCGCACGGGCGAGTCGGCGGCGGTCTCGCGCAGGTACGCGTCGAAGGCGCGGTCGGAGCAGACGAGGGCGGCCACCTCGGCGTCGTGCAGGACGTGCCGGACCTCGCCGGACTTGTACATGGGGTTGACGGGCACGACCGTCGCGCCGGCCTTCCACGCGCCGAGGAGGGCGAGCACGAAGTGCGGGGAGTTCTGGAGCATGATCGCCACGCGGTCGCCCCGTTCGACGCCTTGGGCGGCGAGGTGTCCGGCCACGGAGTCGCTCAGCTCGTCGAGCTCGCGGTAGCTCAGCCGCCCGTCGAAGTAGGCGAGCGCGGTGCGGTCCGGGGTGTGCGCGACCACGTCCGCGAGGGCGTGCACGAGGGTGTCGGCGGGGTTCACCGGGCCGCGCTGGGCCTCGCTGAGCAGGGCCACCCAGGGTTTGTCGGCGTAGCTGGTCACTCGGTGGTCTCCCACTTCTGCTGGAGGTGGTTCATGTTCGTCATCCAGCGGTCGGGGTCGGCGGCGCGCGCCTGGTAGTACCCGGCGACCTCGGGGTGCGGCAGGATCAGGAAGCGGTCCTCCTCGATGCCCTTCATGAGCGCGTCGGCGACGGCCCCGGGCTCGATGGCGGTGGGCTGGAGCACCAGGTCGCCGGCGCTGCCGGTGGCCTCCAGCATGTCGGTGCGCACGCCCTGCGGGCAGATCGCGTGCACCTTCACACCGCGGTGGCGGTACGTCAGGGACAGCCACTCGGCGAACGCGTAGGCGCCGTGCTTGGTGACGCTGTAGGGCGCGGCGCCGATCATCGTGAGCAGTCCGGCGGCCGAGACCGTCGAGACGAACCGGCCGCCGCCGCGCTCCAGCCAGTCCGGGAGCAGCGCCTGGGCGGCGCGCACATGGGCCATCACGTTGACGTCCCAGGCCAGGGCCCACACGCTCTCGTCGGCCGCCTCGGAGCCGCCCGAGCCGACTCCCGCGTTCGCGCAGTAGACGTCGACGGTGCCGTCGAGTGCGTCGCGGGCCTCGGCCACGATCCGGGAGGCGTCGCCCACGACCGCGATGCCGCCGATCTCGTCGGCCACGGCCTTGACCTTGGCGGCGTCGAGGTCGTTGACCACGACCCGCGCTCCCTCGGCGGCGAAGCGGCGGGCCAGCGCGGCCCCGATCCCGCCCCCCGCTCCGGTGACGACGACTCCCGCACCCTGCATGGCTTCCACCACGGGTCTCCTTCGACGCGACGTGACACGGCTCTGCTGCGACGCCAGACTAACCAGTCGGTATGTAACAAGGGAAGGGCTCCAGGCAGCCACGCGGACGGTCCGGCCACAAGGTCCGCCACGAGTCCACACAGGCCGGCCGTGTCCGGCCCCTGCGAACTTCCCCCCGGAGCCCTTAGCGTGCCTGTGCCCCTTCCGCGATCACGGAGGTCCCATCATGCGCATGTCCCGACGGTCCCTGCTCGCGGCCGGCACCGCCGCGGCCGCCCTGACCCCCCTGCCCGCCGGGGCGGCGGAGCGGCCCGCGCACGCCGGCGCCCGGCTGCGCACCGGTTTCGAGCGTCTGGCCGGGGACGGGTACGCCCTGCTCGACGGCGGCCGTGTGGGCATCGTCACCAACCCCACGGGCGTCACCCGCGACGTCCGGCACATCGTCGACGTCATGCACGCCGACTCCCGTGTGGACCTGACGGCGGTCTTCGGCCCCGAGCACGGTTTCCGGGGCACCGCGCAGGCGGGCGGGTCCGAGGGGCGCTACGACGATCCGGCGACCGGGCTGCCCGTCTACGACACGTACCTGAAGAGCGGCCGAGCGCTCGCGGACATCTTCACGGCGTCCGGTGTGGACACCGTCGTCTTCGACATCCAGGACGCGGGGGCACGCTTCTACACGTACATCTGGACGCTGTACGACTGCATGGAGGCGGCGCAGCTCGCCGGGAAGCGGTTCGTGGTCCTCGACCGGCCGAACCCGGTCACCGGGCGTTCGGCCCAAGGGCCCGTCCTGCACAAGGAGTTCGCGACGTTCGTCGGGCGGCAGCCGATCGCGCAGGCGCACGGGATGACGGTGGCGGAGCTGGCGCGGCTCTTCAACGGGGAGTTCCTGGCGGCGCCGGTGGAACTGGACACCGTGCTCATGTCGGGCTGGAGCCGCGACCGGTTCTACGACGCCTGGGGGCTGCCCTGGGTGCCGCCGAGCCCGAACATGCCGACGGCGGACACCGCGCTGGTGTACTCCGGGACCTGTCTCTTCGAGGGGACGAACCTGTCGGAGGGCCGGGGCACGACGCGCCCATTCGAACTGCTCGGCGCGGAGGGCGTCGACGGGCGCTGGGCGGCGACGGCCGGTGAACTGGCCCTGCCCGGCGTGCACTTCAGAGAGGCCTACTTCGCTCCCACCTTCTCCAAGTTCCAGGGAAAGACCATCGGGGGCGTCCAGATCCATGTGCACGACCGGGCGGCGTACGAGCCCGTCCGCACCGGGATCGCCCTTCTGGTGACCGCGAAGAAGGTCTGGAGCGGCTTCGCCTGGCGCTCCGACAACTGGATCGACAAGCTGACGGGCTCGACGCTGGTGCGCACGATGATCGACGCGGGCGCCGGGACCGACGAGGTCGTGGCGGCCTGGCAGGACGAGCTGGAGGCCTTCCGCACGGTCCGGAAGCACTACCTCAGCTACAAGTAGGCCGGGGCCGCTTCCACGAACGAGTGAATGCGTGACGGATAGGTCGTCATGTATGGCCAACTTTCCCCGCCGGGTGGACGATGCGCCCATATCGCACCGCCCGCGGGGGTCAGGGGGCCTGACATGACGGAACCGGCAGTGAGTGTTTCTCCCTACTGGGAGCTGACGTTCGACGCGGACGGTGACGTGGACGGCCGAGAACGGGACCGGTGGCTCGAGGAGGTGCCGCGGCGAAAGGTCCGCGACCTGATCGTCTTCACGCACGGCTGGAACAGCGACCGTTCGACGGCCACCCGCCTCTTCAGCCAGTTCTTCGCACCGGTTCCCGACCTCGCGCCGGCCGCCCGCCTGGGATTCGTGGGGGTGGTCTGGCCCTCGATGCGGTTCTCGGACGAACCGATTCCGGACTTCCCCCGGCCGGTGGCCGCCTCGCTCGTCCCGGACAGCGCCTCGCCGCTCGGGAAGGACACCCGGCACGCCCTCCTGGAGGTGTTCCCCGGCCGGGCCACCGTGGTCGAGCAGATCGCCCGGCTGCTCGACCAGCAGCCGGACGACGAAGCCTCGCTGGAGGAGTTCGGCCGTCTCGTACGGCTGCTCGTCGAGGTCCGGCCGCAGGGACCGCAGACCTCCTTCGCGGCGGACACCCTCGCGGAGGGTGTCCCGGAGAGCGATCCCGAGATGCTCTTCGGGGACGCCGCGACGGTGTGCGGCGAGTTCGCGCGGGCTCTCGCCGGCACGGACGCCCCCGGCGCCGGGACGTTCGCGCTGCCCCGGCTGTGGGACGGGGCGCTCGAACTGCTGCGCCAGGCGACGTACTACGCGATGAAGAGACGCGCGGGCACGGTCGGCGAGCGCGGGCTCGGGCCGGCGGTCGGCCGGCTCGCGGCGGTGGCGCCCGATGTGCGCGTGCACCTGGTCGGGCACAGCTTCGGCGGCCGGCTGGTCTCCTTCGCGCTGCGCGGGCTGCCCCCCGGAGTACACACCGTGAAGTCGGTGACACTGCTCCAAGGCGCCTTCTCGCACTACGCGTTCGCCGCGCGGCTGCCCCACGATCCGCGCGCGAGCGGTGTGCTGGACGGCCAGTACCACCGGATCGACGGCCCGCTGGTGTGCTGCTACTCCCACTTCGACTCGGCGCTCGGCACGGTCTACCCGCTGGCTTCTCGGATGGCGGGGGACGACAGGTCCGTCGTGGCGGACTTCGGCATCGGCCGTGCCCTCGGCGCGCAGTGGGGTGCGATGGGCCACGACGGGGTGCAGGCGGTGCCGGGGACGACGTCGTTCACGCTCGCCGAGGCGTTGCGCACCCGGCTTCCGGTCTCGGGGTGCGTGAACGTCGACGCCGCCTCGGTGGTGCGCCGGGGCGGCGCCCCGGCGGGCGCGCACAGCGACATCTGCCATCGTGAGCTGGCTCAGGTGGTGCTGGCGGCGGGCCGCGTCCGCTGACCCGCCGCCGCTTCGGTGCCGAACCGCCCTGGGGCGTGCCCTAGGAGCGGTTCCGCCGGCGCCGGTGTGTGCTCGTGCTCATCGGTGCGAGGTGTACTCGACGACCTGCTGGAAGGTCGGCCGGTTCTGCCAGGTGATCTTGCCGTGCTTGATGCCGCCGAGCGTCCGCTGGACGATCGAGTCGGCGCACCACTGGTCGCCCGCCGAGCACTGGTCGTCCCCGGGGTAGACGGTCGCCGCGGTCTTGCCCGCCGCCTCCTTCAGCGAGCTGATCAGGAGGTCCCGGCAGGCGGTGAGGCTGCCCCCGCCGCAGTACGTCTGCGACAGGCCGCCCTGTACGGGCTCCCCGAGCACCTTCCGGATGTCCTTGTCGACATAGCTCCACCAGCCGTACTGGAAGGAGCTTCCGGCGTGCGAGCCGGTCGGTCCGTGTCCGGCGGACGGCGCCTCGTCGACGGGGAGGTTGTTGCCGAACGCGGTGTAGAGGTCGCTGCCGAGCCCCGGCTGGAACTCCGCCTTCACCAGCAGCGGCCACCAGGCGTCCAGGATGCGGATCGCGTCGGCGTCGGCGTAGGTGTGCGAACCGGACGAGGTCTCCTTGCGTCTGGCGCCCGCCGTCACCCACGCGGACAGCTTGCTCACGGCCGCGGCGGCCGTGGTGTCCGTGACCGGTGAGCTGTTGACGACCTTGAGCAGGCCGGGGAGCACGTCCTCGGCGCGCAGATCGGCGAGTGCCGCGTCGGCCATCGCCTTCACCAGCGCGGACCTGGTCACCCCGCCCGCCGCGACGAGCTTGGACACCCGGTCCTCCAGCAGGTCCCCGCGGTGCACGGAGCCGTCGCCCCAGGACGCCGTGGTGTAGTCCTTGGCCTGCTTGTTGTTCCAGGAGATGTAGTAGTCCTGGTCCACCGAGTTGGGGTGCGCGGACGCCGGGGTGTAGGAGGCGGTGTTCGTGGCCGGGTCCCAGTTCTGCCACTCGTACGCGGACTGCGCCCACACCGGGAACTCAGCGTCGACCCCGCCCGCCCGCACCGGGTTGTCCCCGCTGTTGTAGTAGGCGGTGTGCGACGAGTCCGCGTAGAACCAGTTGAAGGTGTAGTTGATGTTCTGCACCGCGCTCTGGAAGGTCGCCGGACTCTTCACGAAGTCGGGGTCGTTGAGCATCTGGAAGCCGATGATCGAGTCGGCCTCGTGCAGGAAGGAGGTGCGCAGGGTGGTGTACGCGACCTTCTTGCCGCCCACCGTCGCGCGGTACTCGACGGGCCCGTACTTGGTCCGGTAGACCTGCATCCGGTACGAACCGGCCGCGGTGCCGTCGGCGGTGGTCGGCTTCCAGGAGTTGGTCCGCTCGACCTTGTCCATCGCCGTGCAGGTGCCGTGGTAGAGGTAGTGGTAGTCGTCCTGGCACAGTTCGACGGCGTACGTGTCGATGATGTCCTGGCCGGAGGTCGTCGCGCTCCAGGAGTAGTCCTGGCCGCGGCCGAGTTCGACGTACATGCTCAGGCCCGCGAAGGAGGCGCCGCGGGCGCTGATCCCGGGCCCCTGGATCTCCTGGAGCATGAGGAGCTGTGGCGCGAAATAGCCGGTCTGCGGGCCGAAGACGGCGATCGGGTGGCCACTGGCGGTGTGTTTGCCGCTCACCACGAGGGCGTTGGACATACCGCGCTTGGCGGAGGTGAGCGAGGTCGTGGCCGCGGTCGCCGAGGCGCCGGTGGCGCTCGCGGTGGCCGCGCTGCCGGTGCGGTCGTAGACCAGCGGCTCCTGGGTCACCGAGCCGGCGTCGGGCAGGGCCTGGCCCTGCGCGCTGTCGGGCTTGGAGGCGTACGGGAAGCTCTCGCCGCTGTGCACGGTGAGCGCGGCTTCCGGGTCGTTGCGCTCGCGGAAGGACTCCCAGACCTTGGTGCCCTCGGTGACGCCGTACTTGGACTGGGCGGCGAGCAGGGAGATGGCGTTGTTGACCTCGCCGCCGCCTCCGGAGCCGAAGAGCGAGCCGATGACGGATGCCAGCGCGACCAGGTCGGTCAGCTTGAAGTGGTCGATGGTGCCCGCGTTGGTGATGGAGTCCTTGTGGCCGGTCAGGACGTATTCGCCGGGGAAGTAGCGGCCGCTGTCGGAGGCGTCGATGTAGGCGTTGATGCCGTCGAGGTAGGCGTTCGCGTCGGCGAGGGCCTGGGTGCCGCGGGCTCCGGCCTTGCTGGTCGCGCTGTCGATCTGGGCCTGCAGATCGGCCTCGGTGTAGGGCGCGCTGCGCCAGAACTCCTGCTCCAGGCCCTGGTTGGAGGGCGCGCCGCCGGCGAAGCTGGTGAGCTGGCCGCGTCCGACGTGCCGGAAGACGTCCATGAGCCACAGCCGGTCCTGGCCCGCGGCGTACCCGGCGCCGTACTCGGTGCCGTAGCGGGTGGTGCCGGTGATGTGCGGGACGCCCGTCTTCTTGTCGCGGACGATCGTCACGTCCGTGCGGCCGCCGGGTTTGGTGGTCGACTCGACCTGGCCCGAGGCGACGCCGAAGGAGGCGTCGTTGAAGAAGTCGTTGATCTTGGCGTCGGTGAGCGTGGAGTAGCCGGAGGGCAGGTTGCCGTAGAGGCCGAGCTGGTCCTCGGCGTGACCGGGCTGGGTGCCGAAGACCTGGTTGAGCAGGATCTGGGCGAGGGTTGCGTTGCCGTTCTCACCGGGCGGCAGGATGTCCGAACACTGGCCGCCGCAGTAGTCGTTCGCGGCCGCGGCGGCCGAGGTGTCCGCGGCTGCCGCCGGGGAAAGCGGCGACAAAAGACCGGCAATGAGCACGCATAGGGATGCCGCCTTGAGGAACTTGGGGAATCTGCGGGGAGTTCTCAGTCTGTCCAAGGTGGTGCGTGGGGTGCTGGGTGCCATGTCAGCTCCTACGGACGTGGGGTGCCCGGACGTTACCGCCGGTATCCCCGGTAGTGAAGATGAACATGCGTCAGTTTTTGGGATTCACGGTGAACGAGGGCCCGCCGGAGATTCGGCGGGCGGCCGGCCGACGGTGACGGAGGCGGGCTCAGGACACTCGGCGAGTGGCTCACGGGGGTCGTCGAAAAATTGGATGGAGCCGAATCGCTTGTCGATACGTCTACTCGACGACGTCCGTACGGGACGGCGCCGAAGTGACCGGAGTACAGGTGCAGGTGTGACGGAGGTGCAGGACGATGGCCGGTTTCCGGAGTCTGGCGAGACAGGCGCGAGATCCGAGGTGTGATCTGGCACTGCGGCGGTACTCACTGCGCAAGTGCCTGGAGAGATTCGCCCCTTACGGGCATCGGGCGACCTGGGACCATCTGTGCTCCCGGGCGGGGTTCGACCCCGAGGACCGCTCCCCCGATCCGGCGCGGCTCGTGGCCGCACTGGACGAACTGGAGGAGGCCCGCTCCGTCTGGCTCGCCTACGAGGTCGAGTTCGCCAAGCGCCGCAAGAAGGAGAAGCACGACGGGCTGCGCAGGCCGGGCACCGTCGACGACTGGCACCGGCTCACCTGGGGCGGCTTCGGCGTCGCCTGGTGCGACAACCCCCGTGTCCACCCCCATGAACCACTGGCCGAGATGCTGCGCCGGCTGATCGCGGCACTGGAGCGCGCACCGGGCACCGTCTGCCCCGTGTGCGCCGGTGAGCGCCTCGTCTGGATGTACGACCTGGCCCACGAACCGTCGTCGGGCCCCGTCTGCACGAGCTGCGGAATCGTGGTGCCGCGGCCCGTCCTGACCCCGGAGGCGCTGGCCGGCGCCAGGCGCGGCCGGCTGCTCGTCTCCGCGTGAGCACCCCGCCCGGCCGAGCGGCGCGCCCGCGCGGCCGGGTGCACTTCGCGAGCGCGGGGCGGCGACGGTAGCAGCAGGAAATCCACTGGTTCCAGCCGTTTCTCCGCCGGACAGTTGGGGGCGATGAAACACGGCTGAGCAACCCGAGGAGTCCCCCATGTCGACGCTGCGCGTCACCGCCGAAGTGCTGACCGTCCACGAGCATCCGAACGCCGACGCGCTCGAACTGGCCCAGGTGGGGCTGTACCGGGCCGTGGTCGCCAAGGGCGCGTACCGCACCGGCGAGTGGGCGCTCTACATCCCGGAGCAGTCCGTGCTGCCGGCCCCGCTCATCGAGGAGCTGGGGCTGACGGGGCGTCTGGCGGGCAGTTCGGCGGACCGGGTCAGGGCGGTGCGGCTGCGCGGCGAGCTGTCGCAGGGGATCGTGTGCCGCCCCAAGGCACTGGCGGACGTGGACCTCGCGCGGGCCGCCGCCGAGGGCACGGACTTCGCGGAGTTCCTCGGCATCGTGAAATGGGTCCCGCCGATCCCGCCCACGATGAACGGCGACGTGGAGGCGGCGCCCGATCTGCTGCCCTGGGTCGACATCGAGAACATCCAGCGCTACCCGGACATCTTCACCCCGGGCGAGCCCGTCGTCGTGACGGAGAAGCTGCACGGTTCGGCCTGCCTGCTGACCTACCTCGCCGACGAGGACCGCGTCCATGTGTCCTCGAAGGGCTTCGGCGCCAAGTCCCTGGCGCTGAAGGAGGATCCGCGCAATCTGTACTGGCGCGCGGTGCACGGACACGGTGTCGCGGAGGCCGCCGCCCGGATCGCCGGACGCCTCGGCGCGCGCCGCGTCGGCATCTTCGGCGAGGTGTACGGGGCCGGTGTGCAGGACCTGTCGTACGGCGCCGACGGCCGCCGCGAGACCATCGGCTACGCCGTCTTCGACGTGTCCGCGGAGATCGACGGCGAGGTCCGCTGGCTGGACGCGCAGGAGCTGCTGGCGGATGAACTCCCGCTCGTACCAAGGCTGTACGAGGGGCCGTACGACGTCGAACGCGTCCTGGAGATCGCCTCCGGCCGGGAGACCGTGTCCGGCCGCGCCCTGCACCTGCGCGAGGGCGTCGTGATCCGCCCCGGCGCTCCCGCCCCCGACGGGCCGGAGGGGACCTTCACCGCCGCCGAGCGGTACAGCCCGGTGACGGGCGGACGGGCCATAGCGAAGGCGGTCAGCCCGGCCTACCTGACCCGCAAGGGCGGCACGGAGTACGAGTAAGCGCGGCCACCGGACGTCAGCGGCAGTCCCCCGCCGCCGGTTCCCCGCGCGGCCCGGGTTCGCACGCCGGCGCCGCTCTCCGCTCCCGCGGGGCCGGCGCCGGCCCCGCGCCGGCCGGCTCCGCCATGAGCCGGGAGCCGGCCCGGCGCTCGCCGAGGACGTCGTCGGGGTTGGAGAGCACACAGGTCTCCAGGGAGAGGCAGCCGCAGCCGATGCAGTCCGTGAGATGGTCGCGCAGCCGGCCGAGTTGCCTGATGCGCTCGTCGAGTTCGGAGCGCCAGGCCCGGGACAACCGGGCCCAGTCCTCGCGCGTCGGGGTGCGCTCCTCCGGGAGTTCGGCCAGCGCCTCCCGGATCGTGGCGAGCGGGATGCCGACGCGCTGGGCGGCCCGGACGAAGGCGACACGGCGCAGCGCGTCACGGTGGTAGCGGCGCTGGTTGCCCGAGGTGCGGCGGCTGGAGATCAGGCCCTTGGACTCGTAGAAGTGCAGGGCGGAGACGGCCGCGCCGCTGCGGGCCGACAACTGTCCGACGGTCAGCTCGTGGACCGTCTCGGGGATCTGGGGCACTCCCCCAACCTACCTACCGCGCCACCCGTCCGGTCCGTTGACATGCGCCGCCCGGCCGACCATGCTAAGCAGTCGCTTAGACAATGAGATGCGGGAGGCCAGGGACATGGCAGAGCCGAGGACGTTCGCGACCGTCGAGGAACTGCGGGGCGCCGTGGGCGAGCAGCTTGGATACACGGACTGGGTCGAGATCGAGCAGAAGCGCATCGACCTCTTCGCGGAGGCCACCGGCGACCACCAGTGGATCCACGTCGATCCGGAGAAGGCCGCGGCGGGTCCGTTCGGCACGACGATCGCGCACGGCTATCTCACCCTGTCGCTGCTGCCGCTCTTCGGCCCGCAGCTCATCGGCGTCGAGGGCGTGCGGATGGGCGTCAACTACGGGACGAACAAGGTCCGTTTCCCCGCGCCGGTCCCGGTCGGCTCGCGGCTGCGCGCCACCGGGACGATCACCGCGGTGGACGACGTGCCCGGCGGTGTACAGGTCTCCCTCGCCTTCACCGTGGAACGCGAGGGCGGCGACAAGCCCGTGTGCGTCGCGGAGTCGGTCTCCCGCTACTACCTCTGACACCGCGGCCCGGGCCGGAACAGGCCCGGGCTATGCCTTGAAGCCCACCATCCGCCGGACCAGGTCGGCGTACAGCGCACCGACCTCGTCCGGCGTGCGGGGGCCCTCGACGTTGAACCAGCGGGCCACGTCGATGCACAGGGACAGCACGGCGACGGTGGTGCCGGGGACGTCCGGGACGTCGAACTCGCCGGTCGCGACACCGTCCTGGATGATGCCGCGGACCTCCGCGTCGACCTCCCGGCGCAGCGCGATGATCTCCGCGCGGGCGTCGGGCCCGAGGGCCTCCAGCTCGTACTGGACCACCCGGGCGGTGGTGTGCTGGCCCGCGTGCCACCGGACGAAGGACCGCACGGCGTCGGAGAGCCGTTCGGCCGGCGTGCCCTCGGCCTCCGCGGCGGTGCGCACGATGTCGAGCGCCTTGTCGTGGCCGATGCGGCTGATCCGGTGGAGCAGCTCTTCCTTGGTCTTGTAGTGGATGTACAGCGCGGCCGGGCTCATGCCCGCGCGGCCCGCGATGTCCCGGGTGGTCGTCGCGTGGTACCCGCGCTCCGCGAAGGCCTCCACCGCGGCGATCAGCAGCCGCCGCGCCGCGTCCGGGGTCACCTCGGCCCACGGCTGCATCTCGCCGCCGGACGTCTCCTGCGCCGTACTCATCGCTGTTCGCCCCTTCTCCACTGACAGGGTGAACACCATACCTCCGAACCTGAGCGGGCGCTTAGCGCCGGCCGGGTCCGGGTCGCGCCCGGATCAGAGCTTCTCAAAGGGGTCGTAGACCCGGCCGCCGGGACGGCCGCCGTCCTGGCGGTCGCGGATCACCTTGGCCAGGGTGAAGGAGGACGTCACCAGATAGAGGACGGCGATGGCCAGGAAGCCCCGCACCCAGGCGTCGGCCTGGAGCTTGAAGATGCCGAGCGCGGTGGCGGCCATGGCGACGGAGAAGGAGGCCACGGCCTGTCCGTAGAAGGCGGCCGTGTTCTGCTGTTTGACGGGTGTCTCGGTCATGGGACAAGGATCGGCGGACGTGGCCGCCGCCACATCCGCCGTCGTACTCAGGCACGTACTCAGGGTCAGAACGCCGAGACACCCGTCAGGGCACGTCCGATGACCAGTTTCTGTATCTGGCTGGTGCCTTCGTAGAGGGTCATCACCCGGGCGTCGCGCAGCAGTTTGCCGACCGGGTACTCGTCGATGTAGCCGTAGCCGCCGAAGACCTGGAGGGCGTTGTTCGCCGCGCGCACGGCCGCCTCGGAGGCGAAGAGCTTGGCCTTGGAGGACTCGGTCGCGAACGGCAGTCCGCGGTCCACGAGATCGGCGACCCGCCAGGTCAGCAGCCGCGCCGCGTCCACGTCGACGGCGATGTCGCTGATCAGCTCCTGGACGAGCTGATGGTGGGCGATCGTCTTCCCGAACTGCTCCCGCTCGGTCGCGTAGGCCACCGCCGCGTCGAGGGCGGCCTGAGCGATGCCGACGCAGCCCGCGGCCACCGACATCCGGCCCTTCGCGAGCGCCGACATGGCCACGCTGAAGCCCTTGCCCTCGGGCGCCATCATGGCGCTCGCCGGCACGCGAACGTCCTCGAGGGCGAGTTCGGCGGTGGCCTGGCCGCGCAGCCCGAGCTTGCCGTGAATCGTGCGGCGGGTCAGACCGGGGGTGTCGGTGGGCACGAGGAAGGCGGAGACACCCTTGTGGCCCGGGGCGTCGGTGGAGCGGGCGAAGAGCAGCACGACATCGGCCCAGGTGCCGTTCGTGATGAACACCTTGCTGCCGTTGATGACGTAGTCGTCGCCGTCGCGCACGGCGCGGGTCGAGAGCTGTCCCGCGTCGGAGCCGGTCCCCGGCTCGGTGAGCCCGAAGCAGCCGACGTACTCGCCGGAGGTCAGCCCCGGCAGCCAGCGCCTCTTCTGCTCCTCGCTCCCCCAGGCGGCGATCGACTTGGCGACGAGCCCGAGCGAGACGGAGACGATCCCGCGCACGGAGGAGTCCCCGCGCCCGAGCTCCTCGGTGACCAGGCAGTACGCGAGGTGGTCGCCGCCGCTGCCGCCGTACTCCTCGTCGATGGTGAGGCCGAGGAAGCCGACCTCACCGAGCTTCTTCACGATGGACCGGTCGACGTCCTCCGCGCGGTCCCACGCGACGACGTGCGGGGCGATCTCGCGGTGCACGAAGTCCTTGGCGAGCTGCCGGACGGCGGTCTGCTCATCGCTGAGCCCAAGGTTCATGCCGGGTCACCCCACAGATAGCGGACTTTGAATGCCGAACATTTAAATTAGCACTGCTAGTTTCATGGTGCAGCCCTACTATGTGCGCCATGGCCCGACCGCGCAAGCCCCTCCTCAGCACCGACCGCATCGTCGAGACGGCACGGGCACTGGTGGACGCCGAGGGCCTCGCGGCCGTCTCGACGCGCCGGCTCGCGGCGGAACTGGGAGTGAGCGGGCCCTCCCTCTACAACCACTTCGGCACCAAGGACCAGATCCTGGAGGCGGTCGCGGACTCGGTGAGCGCGCAGGTCGAGCTGTCGATGTTCGAGGACGGCCGCGACTGGCGGACCGCGCTGCACGACTGGGCCGTCTCCTACCGCGCGGCCCTGCGCGACCACCCGAACATCGTCCCGGTCCTCGCGCGCGGGCCGGGCCGCAGACCGGCCGGACTCCGGCTCGCGGACGCCGTGTTCGGCGCCATGGTCGCGGCGGGCTGGCCGCCGGCTCAGGCCACCTCGATCGGGGCACTGATGCGGTACTTCATCATGGGGTCCGCGCTGGGCTCCTTCGCCGGCGGCTTCGTGGACGACGAGAGCGCCTACGACCCGGCGGACTACCCCCATCTGGGACAGGCGCACCTCCTCGCCGACCAGCAGGAGAAGATCGACGAGCGGGCCTTCGAGACGGGACTCGTCGCCCTGCTGGACGGCCTCGCGGTGCAGTACGCGGCACTGGCCCGGGAAGCCTGAGCGGGGCGGTCTCCGGCGGCACCCGGCACGCCTCCGACTCGGCCCCGTGCCGGCCACCGGGGTCGGCTCCGGGATCGGACCGGGATCGGACCCAGGCACGGACCCAGGCACGGACCCGGCATCGGACCCGGGCACGGACCCGCGCCGACCTGCGCGTCCGAAATTCGCGAGCCCGGACGCCGGTGACCCGCCTAGCCTCAGGAGCATGATGAACACCTCCCCCGTAGCGCCGCCCGGGCGGCGCGCCCACTTGCTCGCCGCCGGTGCGGCGACCGTCACCGTCGGGCTGTGGGCCTCCGCCTTCGTCGCGATCCGCAGCGCGGGCGCCGCGTACTCGCCCGGCGCGCTGGCGCTCGGACGGCTGCTGGCCGGAGCCCTGGTGCTCGGTGCCGTGTGCGTCGTACGGGGTGAGGGGCTGCCGCCGCGCGGTGCCTGGCGCGGCATCGCGATATCCGGGGTGCTGTGGTTCGGCTTCTACATGGTCGCCCTGAACTGGGGCGAGCAGCAGGTGGACGCCGGTACGGCGGCGCTGGTCGTGAACATCGGCCCGATCCTGATCGCGCTGCTCGGGGCCCGGCTGCTGGGGGACGCGATGCCGCCGCGGCTGCTGGCCGGCATGGCGGTGTCGTTCGCGGGCGCGGTCGCGGTGGGGCTGTCGATGTCCGGCGGCGGCGGTTCGTCGGTGCTCGGGGTGGTCCTGTGTCTGCTCGCCGCCGTCGCGTACGCCGCGGGGGTCGTCGCGCAGAAGCCGGCGCTCGGGCGGGCGAGCGTGCTCCAGGTGACGACGTACGGCTGTCTCGTCGGGGCGGTGGTGTGCCTGCCGTTCGCGGGACAGCTCGTCCACGACGCGGCCGCCGCCCCGGTCTCCGCGACGCTCGACATGGTCTATCTGGGCGTCTTCCCGACCGCGCTGGCCTTCACGACCTGGGCCTACGCCCTGTCCCGGACGAGTGCGAGCCGTATGGGCGCGACGACGTACGCGGTGCCCGCCCTGGTCGTCCTGATGTCCTGGCTCTTCCTCGACGAGGTCCCGGGGCTGCTGACACTGGCCGGCGGGGTGCTGTGTCTGGCGGGTGTGGCGGTGTCGCGCTCCCGGCCGCGCCGGGAACCGGCTCCGGCGCAGCCGGCCGTGCCGGGTGCCGCCGCCGGGACGGCCGACGGGTCCGGTGCGACACCCGCGCCGGACCCGACCGCGGGCGCGGCTCCGGCTCCGGCCGGCGCTCCGGCGCCCACCACGGGCACGGAGGCGGGAAGCCGGACCGAACAGGCCTGATCGCGGGCCGCCCCGGGGACTCTCGCGTCCTTCCGAGGCGGCCCGCGAACCTCGGCCGCAGGCGGCGGGGACGACCGCCTCCGGAAGACGGGGCTAGAAGACCACCAGCGCCCGGCCCCCCTTGCCCGCGATCATGTTGTCGAAGGCCGCAGGGATGCCGTCCAGGGCGATGCGGTCGGTGACCAGGCCGCCGAGGTCCAGCCGGCCCGCGCGTACGTGCTCGGCGAGCATCGGGAGATCGCGTGCCGGGTCGGAGTTGCCGTACACGCAGCCGGCGAGGGTCCTGCCCCAGTGGAAGATCTCCAGGGCGTTGAAGGTGACCTGCTGGTCCTTGCCGCCGATGCCGACGACGGTGGTGCGGCCACCGCGCCGGGTCGACTCCCAGGCGGTACGGATGGTGACGGCGCGGCCGACGCACTCGACGGCGACGTCGACGCCGTGACCGCCGGTCAGGGCGCGGATGTCGCGGGCGGTGGTGTCGGAGGCGACGACGTAGTCGGTGGCTCCGGCCTCACGGGCGAGGGACTCCTTCCGGGGCGAGACGTCCACGGCGACGATCTTCGAGGCGCCCGCGATCCGGGCGGCCTGCAGGGCGGCGAGCCCGACCCCGCCGGCCCCGAACACGGCGACGCTCTCGCCCGGCTGGACCTGGGCGGAATGGTGGACGGCGCCGTAGCCGGTGAGGACGGCGCAGCCGAGCAGGGCGGCCTCGGTGAGCGGGATGCCGTCCGGGGCGGGCAGGACGCAGGAGACGGGCACCACCGTCTCCTCCGCGAACGCGGCGACGTTCAGGCCGGGATGCAGATCGCTCCCGTCGGAGGCGCGGCGGGCGTACACGGATCCCGCGCCGGTGAGCGCGTCGGCGCACAGCCACACCTCGCCCAGCGAGCAGGCGTGACAACGGCCGCAGGAGGGAGCCCAGTTGAGGACGACAGGGGAGCCGGGGGCGACCTGACCGACGCCCTCGCCGACGGCGACGACGGTGCCGGCGCCCTCGTGGCCGAGCACGGCGGGCACCGGGACCCGCATGGTGCCGTTGGTCAGGGACAGGTCGGAGTGGCAGACCCCGGCGGCGGCGAGTCTCACCCGGACCTGGCCCGGTCCGGGATCGGGGAGTTCGATCTCGGCGATCTCCAGCGGGGCACCCACGGCGGGAAGGACGGCGGCGCGAACCACGTGAACGCTCCTAGAACTGGAGGGACTTGGTCTGGAGGTACTCGGACAGGCCGTGGGCGCCGAGTTCGCGCCCCACGCCCGACTGCTTGTAACCCCCGAAGGGGGCGAGGGGGTTGAAGCGTCCGCCGTTGATGTCGACCTGGCCGGTGTCGAGCCGCCGTGCGAAGGCGACCGCCTCGGACTCCTCGCCCGCCCACACCGCGCCCGCGAGCCCGTAAACGGTGCCGTTGGCGATCCGCAGGGCGTCCTCCTCGTCCTCGTAGCGCAGGATCGACAGGACCGGTCCGAAGATCTCCTCCTGCGCGATCGTCATCCGCTCGGTGACGTCGGCGAAGACGGTGGGGCTGACGAAGTAGCCCTGCTCGCGCGGGGATTCGGCCCCGCCCGCGACGAGCCGCGCGCCCTCGGCGACGCCCTTCTCGATGTAACCGCGCACCCGGTCCCGCTGCTTGGCGTTGACGACGGGTCCGATGCGGCCGCCGTACTTCGCGGCGGCGGCCGCGGCGAGCTCGACCGCCTCGTCGTAGCGCTCGGCGGGGACCAGCATGCGGGTCCAGGCGCTGCACGTCTGGCCGGAGTTGGACATCACGTTGGCGACGCCGACGTTCACGGCCTTGGCGAGGTCGGCGCTCGGCAGGATGACGTTGGCGGACTTGCCGCCGAGTTCGAGGGCGACGCGCTTGACGGCGGCGCCCGCGGTCGCGCCGATCCGCCGGCCGACCGCCGTGGAGCCGGTGAAGGAGACCAGGTCGACGTCCGGGTGCTCGGCGAGCGCCTGGCCCGCGACCGGGCCGAGGCCGGTGACGAGGTTGAAGACACCGGCCGGGACGCCCGCCTCGGCCACGGCCTCGGCGAAGAGCTGGGCGGTGAGCGGGGTGTCCTCGGCGGGCTTCAGCACCACCGTGCAGCCGGCGGCGAGCGCGGGGGCGACCTTGGCGACGATCTGGTGCAGCGGGTAGTTCCAGGGCGTGATCGCGCCGACGACGCCGACGGGCTCCTGGTAGACGGTCGAGTTGCCGACCTTCTCCTCGAAGGCGTACGCCGCCGCCAGCTCGGCGTAGGAACCGGCGACCAGCACCGGGACGCCCGCGTGCACGGCCTGGGAGAACGCGAGCGGCGCTCCCAGCTCGGCGGTGACGGTCTCGGCGATCTCGTCCTTGCGGGCGGCCAGGACGTCCCTGAGGGCGGTGAGGCGGGCGGCCCGCTCGGCGGGCGGGGTGGCGGCCCAGCCGGGGAACGCGGCACGCGCGGCGCGTACGGCGGTGTCGACGTCCAGGGCCGTGCCCGCCGGGACGTGGCCGATCACCTGCTCGTCGACCGGGTTCACGACCTCGATCGTGTCCCGTCCGGCGGCGGGGCGCCACGCCCCGTCGATGTACATGCCGTCATGTGCCTTCATCGTGTTCCTCCCGGGCGGGGGCAGCGTCGTCCGGACCCTAAACTAGCGATGATAGTTTTGCGGCGCCAGGGTGACCTTCCGCACGGCAGGTCACGGGCACCGGTCACCTCACCCCCAGGGAGTCCTCGCCACCCGCCCCGGGGAGTCACTCCTCCAGGTCGGGCAGCCGCTCCGGCGCCGGGCAGATCCGCTCGCCGCTCCGGTCGAAGACGAACAGATGGGCCAGGTCCACGAGGAGCGGGACCTGCATGCCGTGGCGGAGGTCGAGGTCGGGCGTGGTGCGCACGACGAGATCGCCGGGCAGCCGCCCCTCGGGCGGTGTGTGCCCGGCGTGATCGGCCTCGTCGTCCGCGGGATGGTCGAGGACGACGACGGGTCCGGCCCGCAGCGCCCCGGCGCGCCCCCGCAGCCGCTCCAGGACGGTGCCGTCACGGCGCCGCCGGCGCGTCGGGCGGGACGGGCGCGGCGACTCCAGATCCGGTACGAAGGCGGGCCGCGAGCCCGTGTTGAAGTGGACGAGGACCTCGTGCCCCTGGAACTCCACGTGCTCGACCAGGCCGGTGATCGCCACCTCGCCGGGCCGGGCCTGCGACGGTCTGGCGAGCCGGATGGCCTCGGAGCGCAGCCCGACGATCACCTCGCGGCCCTGCTGCACCCGGAGCAACTGGTGGTCCAGACAGAGGGGTTCGGGCAGGCGCAGATACTGCTTGCCGAGGCTGATCGTCATGGCGCCGTCGAGCGGGGCCCGGACGAGTCCGCGCAGCAGATTGATCCGCGGGGTGCCGATGAAGGCGGCGACGAAGACGTTCGCGGGCAAGGCGTAGACCGTGCGGGGCGTGCCCAGTTGCTGGAGGACCCCGCCGCGCATCACGGCGACCCGGTCGCCGAGCGACATGGCCTCGGCCTGGTCGTGGGTGACGTAGACCGTTGTGGCGCCCAGGTCCCTGGTGAGCTTGGAGATCTCGGCCCGCAGATGGTTGCGGAGTTTGGCGTCGAGGTTGGACAGCGGCTCGTCCATCAGGAACGCGGAGGGGTGGCGCGCTATCGCCCGGCCCATCGCGACGCGCTGCCGCTCGCCGCCGGAGAGCTGGTTGGGGAAGCGGTCGAGGAGGTCCTGGATGCCGAGCATCCGGGCGGTGGCGTCCACCCGGGCCCGGGGGTCCTCGCCGGGCGTCTCGATCCGCAGCGGGAAGCCGATGTTGTCGCGGCTGGTCATGCTCGGATAGAGGGCGAAGTTCTGGAACACCATGGCCATGTTCCGCTCGGAGGGCGGCAGGTCGTTGGAGTACTCCCCGTCCAGGCGCACCTCGCCCTCGGTGACCTCCTCGAGTCCCGCGATCATCCTCAGCACGGTCGACTTGCCGCAGCCCGAGGGGCCGAGCAGCACGAGGAATTCGCCGGGCCGGATGTCCAGCGAGAACCGTTCCACGGCACGGGGCCCGCGGGCGTACGACTTGCTGACGTGGTGCAGGGAGATGGCGCGTGTCATGACAGGTGCCCCCGGGGGCGTGCAAGGCGCTGGTGCTCCGCGGCCGGTCGTCCCGTACGGGTCGTACGGGACCTTGAGTCACGGAAGCTAACGGACCGCGCACGTCCGGGGGAAGACACGTGGCGGTATCGGACGGGCGGGTTCGGTACGGGCGGAAACGGACGATCGGCTACCGGTCGGGCCGGGACGGGCACCGGAGCCGTCGGCGCAACGGCGGTACGCCGTACCGGTGTTCGTCTCAGCGGGGGCCGGCCCGCCCCAGGATCTGCGTGAGGTGGGCGAAGGCGATGACGTTGGCCGCGTATCCGGCCTTTCGGTCGTAGGCGCCGCCGCAGGTGATCAGGCGCAGTTCGGGGCGCCCGCGGTCGCCGTACACCTCCTGGTCGGGGAAGTGTGCCTTCGCGTACGTTCGTACGGCGTCCACCGTATAGACGGCGGTCCGCCCGTCCACGCGCCGTGCCTCGACGCGCGCGCCGGGACGGACGCGTTCGAGCGGGGCGAAGACGGCGGGTCCCGTCCGGGTGTCGCGATGGCCGACGACGAGGGCGGTGCCGCGCTCGCCCGGCGAGGGGCCGTTCGTGTACCAGCCGACGGGCTTCGGGTCGTCCACGGGCGGGGCGGTGAGCCGTCGTTCGCGGTCCAGCCGGAGACCGATGACCGGTGCGTCGACGCCGAGGGAGGGAATGCGCAGGGAGGCGGCCCGGGAGCGCGGCAGCGGTGCGGGCGGGGGCGCGGGCCGGGCCGCCCGGTGGGCGGCCGGGGACGGATGCCGCCGGCCGTGTGCGTCGCCGCCGGGGCGGGCGTCCGGCGTGTGCCCGGCGCCCGCCTTCCCGGACGGCGCCCGGGAGGCGGCGCCGTCGTCGCGTACGGCTCCGGACGCCATCGTCCCGGCGGGCTCGTCGTCCCCCGTCCACCAGACGCCGCCCACCACCAGCGCGACAACGACCGCCAAGGTCCTCGTCAGGCGGTAGGCGCGCGTCCGGTGCCAGGGCCTACGCTGCCTACGCGGCGCCATGGTTGCGTCGGCGCAGCCGCAGGAACACGACTCCCCCGGCCACGGCGAGACCGGCGGCCGCCGCACCGGCCACCGGCGAGAAGTTCCGCTCGTGGGCGAGTCCGCCGCCGCCCGCCGGCGGTCCGCCGTTGGGGCCCTGGCCGCCCTGCTGGCCGCCCGGGCCGCCCTGCTGTCCACCGGGGCCGCCGGGGCCGCCCCGCTGACTGGGCGTCACGCTGGGTCCGCCGCCCGGTCCGCCCTGCGGGCCGGGTGCCGTGCTCGGTCCGCCGTTCCCGGTCGGCGTCGCGCTCGGAGCGCTCACGGGGCAGTCGACCTTGAAGACCTTGCTCTTGCCCGCGCCGTTCTCGCCCTGGAAGTTCCAGGTCAGCTTGTACTGGCCGTCGGGCAGGGTGAAGATGCGGGTCCCGGCGCGCCCGGTCTGGGACGCGGACAGCGTGCCCGCCAGGACGGGGTCGCCCGCGGCGCCGGGCTGGTGCGCGATCGACCAGGAGACCTGCTGCCCCGCGTCGAAGCCGAAGCCGTCGAGGTAGAACCGGCAGACCTTCGGATCGTCCCGCTGGTTTTCGAAGCGCGTGTTCGCGTCGTGGATTTTGACGTCGCCGTTGTCACCGGGGGCGGCGACGGCGGCCGGGGCACCGAGGAGAGCGGTGCCCGCGACCGCGAGGGCGGCGAGGGCACCGGCGCCGCGCCGGGGCACGGAGCGGACACCGGCGCCGCGTTGTGGCGCGGGGAGGGACGAGGTGGCCATGCGGGGCTCCTCCGATTCAGATGATCTTCATACAAATTTCTGGTCATCTGACTACTTCTCATAGAAGGTCCACGAAGGGCCGCAACTGCGCCCGGACTCCCGTCAGGTATCGCTCTACCGGCGCAAGGGCGCCCCACCGCCCGGGTGCCGGATCAGGGGCAGGCCACCAGCTCCACGGGCACTCCGTTGAGGACCGCCGTTCCGGACAGCGGGTCGAGCAACGAGCCGTCGAGAAGCTGGTTGACGTTGACGCCGGGGTCCAGGGAGGCGTGACTCATCCGGGTGCCGGGGCGGTCGTGCCCCCAGCCGTGCGGAAGGCTCACCACCCCGCGCCGCACGGTGTCGGTGACCTCCACCGGCGCGGTCACCTCTCCCCCGGCGCCCTTGACGCGCACGGCGGAGCCGTCCGCGAGCCCCAGCCGGGCGGCGTCCTCGGGGTGGATGTGCAGGGTGCAGCGGTTGGAACCGCCGGTGAGCGCGGGGACGTTGTGCATCCAGCTGTTGTTGGAGCGCAGATGACGGCGGCCGACGAGGACGATCGCCGCCGGGCGTTCGCGCAGCGCGTCCCGCAGCCGCGGCAGATCGCCCGCGATCGGCTCGGGAAGCAGCTCGATCCTCCCGCTGCGGGTCTTGAGCCGGCGCGGCAGGCAGGAGGCGAGCGGTCCGAGGTCGATGCCGTGCGGGTGTGCCAGCAGCCGGTCCAGGGTCAGGCCGTCGGGGCGCGCGCCGAAGCCGTCGCCGTACGGGCCGAGGCGCAGCATCATGTCGAGCCGGCGCTCGGGGCCGCTCTCGCCGGTGAGGGCGGCGGCGAGTTCCCGCGGGTCGCGTCCGTGCACCGGCGAGGCGGTGTCCCCGACCGCCTTGGCGAGGGTGCCCTCGACGACCATGGTGTCCACGGCGGACGGGTCGGCGCCGTGCATGCCGGTCGCGGCGAGGACGAGCCGGGCGAGGATCTCGGTCTCCGCCATCCGGCCCTCCTCCAGGGGGACGGCGGGGCGGTTGTAGCGGACCTGGTTGCGGACGGCGAGGGTGTTGAACGCGAAGTCGTGGTGCGCGCTCCGGGAGGGCGGGGGCGGCGGCAGGACGACGTGGGCGTGGCGCGAGGTCTCGTTCAGGTACGGGTCGACACTGACCATGAAGTCCAGCGATTCGAGGGCCTTGTCGAGCCGGAGGCCGTCGGGCGCGGACAGGACGGGGTTGGCGGCGACGGCGATGACGGCGCGGACCGGGCTGCCGTCCTCGGTCGGGGTGTCTATCTCCTCCGCGAGGGCGGCCAGCGGCAGTTCGCCCTTGGCCTCCGGGTGCCGGCTCACGCGGCTGTGCCAGCGGCCGAGCGCGAAGCCGTGACCGGGGCCCGCCGGACGGGGGGTCCGGTCGGTGGCGGCCGTCGGGAAGAGGGCGCCGCCGGGCCGGTCGAGGTTGCCGGTGAGGATGTTGAGGACGTCCACCAGCCAGCTCGCCAGGGTGCCGTGCGGGACGGTGCAGCTACCGATGCGGCCGTAGACGGCGGCGGTGGGCGCGGCGGCCAGCTCGCGCGCCAGCTCCCGGATCGTGCCGGCGTCCACATCGCAGGCCGCGCTCGCCGCCTCGGGGGTGAAGTCCCGCAGCGCGTCCGGGAGTTCGTCGACACCCTGGACATGCGGGGCGAGCGCGCCGAGGTCGACGAGCTTCTCCTCGAACAGGACGTACGCCATCGCGGCGAGGAGCATCGCGTCGGTGCCGGGACGGATGGACACATGGCGGTCGGCGAGCTTGGCCGTGCGGGTGCGGCGCGGGTCGATGACGGTCAGCGTGCCGCCGCGGGCCCGCAGCGCGCGGAGCCGGCCGGGGAAGTCGGGGGCGGTGCACAGACTTCCGTTGGACTCCAGCGGGTTGGCGCCGATGAGCAGCAGGTGGTCGGTGTGGTCCAGGTCCGGCACGGGGATCGCGTTGGCGTCTCCGTACAGCAGGCCGCTCGACACGTGCTTGGGCATCTGATCGAGCGTGGAGGCGGAGAAGACGCTGTGCGTGCGCAGGGCGCCGAGCAGGACGGCCGGATAGAGGGCGCCCGCCATGGTGTGCACGTTCGGGTTGCCGAGGACGACGCCGAGGGCGTGCGGCCCGTACCGCTCGACGACCGGGCGCAGTCCGGCGGCCACGGCGCCGAAGGCCTCCTCCCAGGTGGCCTCGCGCAGTTCGCCGTCCTCGCGGACGAGGGGGGTGCGCAGCCGGTCGGGGTCGCCGTCGGCGGCGCCGAAGGCGGCGCCCTTCGGGCAGATGAAGCCCTTGCTGAACACGTCGTCGCGGTCACCCCGGGCGCCGGTCACCCGGGTGCCCTCGATGGTCAGGGTGAGCCCACAGGTGGCTTCGCACAGGGGGCAGACGCGCAGCGCGGTTCGGGAGTCGGGGGTGGTGCCGGAGGTACGGGACACGGGTCCTCCCGGAGGCGGTGGCTGTGATGGCACACGGACGCGAGCGAGCATACCGACCGGTACGCATGACGGGGAGGGCATGGCGGTGGTCACGTCGAATTTCGGCACACGGACGGAAACGGCCCCGGGGGCAGGGGTCCGGCTAGTCGAGGACCCTGGCCAGATAAGCCCGGAGCAGTTCGCGCGTCTCCTCGATGATCCGTTCGTCCCCTTCCGGATCGACCCGGAAGGCGAGGTGGACCAGGGTGTCGGCGCTCTCGACGGCCACAAGGAAGCAGCGGCGCAGATCGTCGTCCGGGGTGCGGTCGAGATAGCCGGAGAGCAGGTCGGTGAGACGGTCGGCGACCCGGGTGTTGGGCTCGGCGTACCGGGCGCCGACGGGGATCTGGTTGCCGAAGTCGACGAGGGAGAAGCCCGGCGCGGTGCGCTTCATGGCCAGGTATTCGTCGAGCACCGCGTCCATCGCGGCCCGCCAGTCTCCCCCGTCCGCCTCGCGCAGGCTCTGGCCGACGCGCTCGGTGTAGAGCTCCAGGTTGCGCTGGGCGAGCGCGTCGGCCATCGCCCGCTTGTTGCCGAAGAAGCGGTAGACGGAGCCGATGGGCACACCGGCCCGCTGGGCCACGGCCCGTGTGCTCAGCCCGTCGTAGCCCACCTCGTCGAGGAGGTCGGCACAGGCGTCGAGGATTCTGGTCAGTCGTTCTGCGCTACGCCGCTGTACGGGCGCTCTGCGGAGCGATGTCGCATGGGGCACGCTCTTCATGATGCCTTTCCGCCGGGGTCAGGTGAACCTCGCCCATCAGTACGCACCTGCGTGCCGTGCCCACTCATCGGTACGCACCCGCGGGCCGTGACCCCTCGTTTCCGGCGGGCGTCTCCGTGCCGTGACCACGCGGCGCGCCCCGGACCCCGGCGCCCTCGACGGCGTACGGGCGCACGACGCCGGGCTTCCGCGAGGACGTCCGGGCGCACCACGCCGGCCCGCGGGGCCGTCGGCGTCAGCCCTCCGCGGCGGAACCCGAGGCCGTGATGTCGGCCGTGCTCTCCACGGGCTTGCCGCGGACGGCCCACACGGTGCCGTCGTCCGCGTACAGCCGCACGGTGACGTGGTGGGTGCCGCGCGGCACCAGGTCCTCGGCCAGGTGGCACTCGGCGGTGCGCAGCCGCGCGACGGTACGGCCGTCGACGTACAGGTGGGCGATGCCGCGCCCGGCGGCCGGCACGGCGCGCGTACCCGCGGGCGAGAAGGCGAAGTTGCGGACGGTCAGCCGCACGTCCCAGCCGGTGGCGGAGTCCGGCTGGATCTCGATCGCGACCTCGGGTGCCCCCTTCCTGCCCACCTCACGGTAGAGCCGTCCCTCCTCGTCCATCTCGTCGAGCAACGTGCCCACGGGCGAGGCCGAGATCCTGGTCTCCCGCTCGTGCGCGTCACCGGTGCCGCAGCCCACGGTCCCGCCGGACAGGGCGCAGACCGCGAGCGCGGCGAGCAGAGCACGTGTCCACCGCATGTGCGGGAGCGTAGAACAAGGCCCGTCCTGGCCGGATCCCCCTGAAGTCGGGTTCTTCCAGCCCGCGGACGCCCTTCAGGACTAGTCCCTTGGCACATCCGGCCAAACCCGCGACCGAACCGGTCCGCCTCTTGCGCGGGGCGGAAGTGAATCCTACGGTGATGCATAGGAATCAGGCGCGAGGGAGCGATCATGAGCGGGGACGCGAGGAAGACGGCCGAGGGGCTGGCCTACCTCACCGGATTCGGCAACGAACACAGCTCGGAGGCGGTCCCGGGGGCCCTGCCGCACGGCCGCAACGCGCCGCAGCGCGCCCCGCTCGGCCTGTACGCGGAGCAGCTCAGCGGCTCGGCGTTCACCGAGCCGAGGGCGTCCAACCGGCGTTCGTGGCTGTACCGGATCCGGCCGTCGGCCGCGCACCCCGCCTTCACCCGCGCCGACAACGGCGCGGTGCGGACGGCGCCGTTCACGGAGACGGTGCCCGATCCGAACCGGCTGCGCTGGAACCCGCTGCCCGAGCCCCCCGCCGGGACGGACTTCCTCGCGGGCCTGTGGACCCTGGGCGGCAACGGCGACGCGAGTCAGCGCACCGGGATCGCGGTGCACCTCTACCACGCCAACGCGTCGATGGAGCGGGTGTTCAGCGACGCCGACGGCGAGCTGCTGATCGTGCCGGAGCGCGGCGGACTGCTCCTGCGCACCGAGTTCGGCCTGCTGCATGTGGAACCGGGCCAGATCGCGCTGATCCCCCGGGGGGTGCGCTTCCGGGTGGAGCTGCTGGACACGGCACCGGAGGGCGGGCGCGGCCGCGGCTCCCGGGGGTATGTGTGCGAGAACTACGGGGCGCCCTTCCAGCTCCCCGACCTCGGCCCGATCGGCGCCAACGGCCTCGCCAACGCCCGTGACTTCCTCGCCCCGGTCGCCGCGTACGAGGACGTCGAGGGCCCGGTCGAGGTGGTGAACAAGTTCTGCGGCAACCTCTGGACGGCAACGTACGACCACTCGCCGCTGGACGTCGTCGCCTGGCACGGCAACCACGTGCCGTACGTCTACGACCTGCACCGTTTCAATGTGATCGGCTCCATCAGCTACGACCACCCGGACCCCTCGATCTTCACGGTGCTCACCTCGCCGTCCGACACCCCGGGGCTGGCCGGCGTCGACTTCGTCGTGTTCGCGCCGCGCTGGCTGGTGGGCGAGGACACGTTCCGGCCCCCGTACTTCCACCGGAACGTGATGAGCGAGTACATGGGGCTCATCGAGGGCGCGTACGACGCGAAGGCGGAGGGCTTCGTGCCGGGCGGCGGCTCGCTGCACAACATGATGTCGGCGCACGGACCGGACGAGGAGACCTTCCTCCGCGCCAGCGCCGCCGAGCTGAGGCCGCAGAAGATCGACGACGGTCTGGCGTTCATGTTCGAGACCCGGTGGCCGGTGACCGCGACGGCCCAGGCGGCCGGGGCGGAACATCTCCAGCGTGGCTACGACGACGTGTGGAAGGGGCTCGGACGGCACTTCCGTCCGGCCGACTGAGCGGCACCGGCCGTTGCCTTCCACGCCCGCGACCGGTACGGATACCCTCGTGACCTCCTTCGCTCCCGATTCGATCGTCCTGAACCGCAAGCTGCCGCTGTGGTATCAGGTGTCGCAGTCCCTGCGTGCGTCCATACTCGGCCGCACCCCTCAGGATCCCCTGCGCCTGCCCACCGAGGAGCAGCTCGCGGGGCATTACGGGGTGAGCGTGCTGACCATGCGGCAGGCGCTCAAGGAACTGGAGGTCGAGGGTCTCATCACCCGGCACCGTCGGCGGGGCACGTTCATCGAGCCGAGCGCCCGGCGGGGCGCGCCGGTGCGGCTGCTCGGCTCGGTGGACGCGATCGTGGCCCAGCAGTCGGGCATGACGACCGAGCTGCTGGACCAGGGGAAGGCGCCCGTTTCCGGCGAACTGGCGGAATTCTTCCCGGATGTGGACGAGGTCGCGACGTACCACCGGCTGCGCAGCGACGAGACGACGGGCGAACCGACGAACCACGCGCGCAACTACCTCCGGCCGGAGCTGGCCGACCGCATCGACCGGGAGGATCTGATCCGCTGGCCGATGACCAAGGTGCTGCGGGACGTGCTCGGCGTCGGCATCAGCCGGATCACCGACACGGTGGAGGCCACGCTCGCGGACCCGGAGACGGCGCGGCTGCTCCAAGTGCCGCTGCTCAGCCCGATCCTGCGCTACACGGGCGTCATCCACGGCACGGACGGGCAGGCGCTGGACGTGGCCGTCATCCACTACCGGGGCGACCGCTTCTCGTTCACGGTCACCCTCGACGCGCACTGACGATGACGTACGGGGACGGCGAGCGGCGCCCGCGTCGTACGATGCCGAGCGTGACGTCCGACGCCGCTCCGCTGCTCGCGGATCTCATGCCGTGGTCCGTCGCACCGCCGAGGCTGGGCCGGAGGTGGCCGACGGCCCCCGACGCGGCATCCCTGAAAGCACGCTGGGACGCCCTCGTACGGGCCGAGGGGGAGGACCGCGAGGCACTGTTCGGGCCGACGCGGGCGCGCACGACGCACTCCGCGGTCGCCCAGCTCCCGGGCCAGTCCAGCGGAACGGCCCGCCTCGCACGGGTGTCGGACCCCTGCCCGGCGCCGGTGCGCGTGCTGAGCGCCCCCTTCGACGAGCAGTGGCTGATTCCCGACCACAGGCTGATCGACTCGGCCCGCCCCGAGCTGTGGCGGGTGGCGGGTGAGGAGCAGGTCTTCGCCGTCGAGCAGACCCCGGTGCCCGAGTCCTCCGGTCCGGCGCTGCTGGCCGCGTCCCTGCTGCCGCTGAGCGCGGGCCGCGGCGGGCGGGTACGTCCTCTCTACCGGCGCCCAGGCGGCCGCGAACCGAACCTGGCGCCGGGCCTGTTGGAGTATCTGGGCGCGCGTCTCGGAGGCACGCCCGCGCCCGTCGACGTCCTCGCCTGGACGCTGGCGGTCGCGCGGCACGGCCGGGACGGCTGCCTGGTCCCGCTCACCGCCGACCCGGACGTGTGGTCCCACGGCGTCGAGTTGGGGCGGCGCATGCTGCGGCTGATGCGGCGCGACGGTGAGCGCCCCAAACTTCCCGGCGGCCGGCGCCCCTACGTGCGCGCGCCGCTGTCCACCACCCTCCCCCGGGGAGCCCGGCCGGCCACGGGCCCTCTCCTCACCGACCCGTACTACGACCGCGCCGAGGAGTCCCTGCACCTCGGCGAGGGCAGGATCTCGCCCGTGCCGCCCGAGGCCTGGGACTTCGAGGTCGGCGGCGTGCGCGTGCTGGAACAGTGGTTCGCGGCACGGACCGGGGCGAGCGAGCCGGGCACGCTGGAGGCGATCGGTCCGGCCGGCTGGCCGCAGGCGTGGACGTCCGAACTCCTCGAACTCGTCACGGTGCTCGCCCTCCTCGCGGAACTGCGGCCCCAGCAGGCCGCGTTGGAGCCGCGCTCACCGATCACCCGGACGGAACTGCGCACGGCCGGTGTGCTCCCCGTCCCGGCCGCGGCACTCCGCCCCGCCTCGGTGCTCGACCACCACGAAGAGGGTCCGGAGGGCCAGTTCGCGCTGATCTAGTGCCGCGGCAGGCAACGTTTGCCCGTCAAGGAGCGGCGCCCGGTGCGTGCTCTCGGTGTGCCGGCCGGAAGTCCTTGTACTGGATGTACT
>NZ_JBSFZS010000058.1:0-52386 GCF_053600395.1 Streptomyces sp. NPDC005070
GCGGCCGGGGGCCCGGCCCCCGGCCGCCGGGGTGTGCGAGGCCCTCCCGGCGTCTCCGGGCAACTCCGGGCGGTTCGCCCGGTGACCGTGGTCGGCCCGCTGTCTCGGCGGTCCGTCCGGTCGCCGTCGTCGGAACACGGTGGTTGTCGCGGTGGTGGTCAGCCCACCCGGTGGCCGTTCTCCAGCTCCGCCGTGCCCGAGCCCTCCGCCAGGACGTCGAGTGCGGTGAGGACGCGACGGCCCGTGGCGCCCGACAGATGGCTCATGACGTCCTCGCGCGGCACCAGCCGCCAGGACAGCAGTTCCTCCTCCTGCAGCCGGATCGACTTGAGCTCCCGGTCGTCCAGCACCCCGCCGTCGTACAGATAGGCCACCAGCGGCGGGCGCTCCGGCCCCAGGATCCAGTCGACCGCCAGCAGCCGTCCGAGCTCCACGTCGAGCCCGATCTCCTCGGCCGTCTCGCGGCGCGCCCCCTGCCGCGGGCTCTCGCCGTCGTCCGACTCCACGGTCCCGCCCGGAAGCGTCCAGCCGTCGCGGTAGTTCGGTTCGACGAGCAGCACCCGCCCTTCGGCGTCGCGGAAGAGGGCGGCGGCCCCGACGAGGACACGGGGCAGGCCGGCGATATAGGCGGCGTAGTCCGAAGTGCTCACCCCGGAAGCGTAACGAGAAGCCCGCTCAGGCCTCGACCAGCGCGACCGTGCGTGACGCGAGCTCGCTGATCCGTACCCCGTCGAAGCCGAACACCGCGCTGCGGACGGTGTCCTCCAGCGGGTCCTTCCACTGCGGCGGAATCGCCCGCGCACCGCACAGGACGCCCGCGACGGAACCCGCGGTCGCACCGTTCGAGTCGGTGTCCAGGCCGCCGCGGACGGTCAGCGTGATGGTGCGGGTGAAGTCGCCGTCGCCGTACAGCAGCCCGGCGGTCAGCACGGCCGCGTTCGGGACCGTGTGGATCCAGCCCATCCCCGCGGTCTCCTCGGACACGGCGGTGAGCGTGTCCTCCCAGGACATCCGCGTCTCGTGGAGCGCGAGCACCCGGCGTACGGTGCGGGACAGACGGCTGCTCGCGGGGATCACGGTGAGCGCCGTCTCCAGCGCGTCCCGGACGGAGGGGGCGGTGAAGGCCGCGGAGATCAGCGCGGCCGCCCACATCGCGCCGTACACGCCGTTGCCGGTGTGGGACAGGACGGCGTCACGCCGGGCCAGGGAGGCCGCGCGCGGCGGCATCCCCGGGGACGTCCAGCCGTAGACGTCGGCGCGGATCAGCGCGCCGATCCACTCCTGGTACGGATTCTCGTACGTGGCTGTCACCGGCGGCTTCAGACCCCGGGCGAGGTTGCGGTAGGCCACGCGCTCCGCCGTGAACGTCTGGAGATACGGCAGCCGCATCAGCCACAGGTCACCCACCTGCTCGGTGCTGAACGAGAAGCCGTACGTCTCCAGCAGGTCGAGTCCGAGGATCGCGTAGTCCACGTCGTCGTCGCGGCAACTGCCGTGGATGCGGCCGCGCACGCACGCGCGCCACTCGGGCCGCAGCTCGAACTCGCCCCCGTCGCCGTCGTCGGCGGGTCCGGGGAGATAGTCGGTCAGGGGCAGGGCCGCGGCCTGCCGCAGATAACGGTCGATCCGGTCCCGCGTCCAGTGGTCGCCCTGCTCGACCGGCTTGCCGAGCATGTTGCCCGCGATCCGGCCGAGCCAGCCCCCGAGGACGCGGTCGGCGAGGTCGGTGCCCACAGGGGTCATGGCTCCGGTCTACCCAATTCCGGGCGGTCCCGCAGGCTGGGCAGGGGCATGACGGCGAGGGTCCGCTCCGGTTATGGTCGCAGCGGCGCGACTGCCTTGACGTGTGCAAGGCCCGGAAGCAAGGGGAATGCAAGGTGGCGGACGCTGCTGTGGATCGGACCCCGCGTGTGCTCATCGCGGCGGACAAGTTCAAGGGATCGCTGACGGCCGTACAGGTCGCGGAGCGGGTGACGGCCGGACTGCGCAGGGTCGCGCCGCACGCCCGGGTCGAGTCGCTGCCCGTGGCCGACGGCGGCGACGGCACCGTCGACGCCGCGGTCGCGGCCGGATTCGAGCGCCACGAGGTGCGCGTCGCCGGACCGCTGGGCGACGAGGTGACCGCCGCGTTCGCGCTGCGCGGGACGACCGCGGTCGTGGAGATGGCCGAGGCGAGCGGGCTCCAGCGGCTGCCCAAGGGCGTCTTCGCGCCGCTCTCGTCCTCGACCTACGGCACGGGCGAACTGCTGCGCGCCGCGCTCGACGCGGGTGCCGACACCGTCGTCTTCGGCGTGGGCGGCAGCGCGACGACGGACGGCGGGGCGGGCATGCTCTCCGCGCTCGGCGCGCGGTTCCTCGACGCGGAGGGCGAGCCGGTGGCTCCCGGCGGGGCCGCGCTGGCCGACGTGCTGAGCGCCGATCTGTCCGGCCTCGACGACCGGCTCGCCGGCGTCGACCTCGTCCTCGCCAGCGACGTGGACAACCCGCTGACCGGCCCGAAGGGCGCGCCCGCCGTCTACGGCCCCCAGAAGGGCGCCGGTCCCGACGACGTGGCGGTGCTCGACACCGCCCTCGCCCACTTCGCCGGGGTCCTGGAGAAGGAGATCGGACCGAAGGCCGCCGGGTACGCGACCGCGCCCGGCGCCGGTGCCGCGGGAGGGGTCGGCTACGGGGCCCTGGTCCTCGGCGCCCGTTTCCGGCCCGGCATCGAGGTGATGCTCGACGTGCTCGGCTTCGCGCCCGCGCTGGAGCGCGCCACGCTGGTGATCACCGGTGAGGGCTCGCTGGACGAACAGACCCTGCACGGCAAGGCGCCGGCCGGGGTCGCGGCGGCCGCCCGGGCGGCGGGCAAGGAGGTCGTCGCGGTCTGCGGCCGCCTCGCGCTCCCGCCCGAGGCGCTCGGCAGGGCGGGCATCCGGCGGGCTTACCCCCTGACCGAGGCCGAGCCCGACATCGCGCGGTGCCTCGCCGACGCCGGACCGATCCTGGAGCGGGTGGCGGAGAACATCGGGCGGGACTTCCTGCTCTGAGGGCCACCGGCCGGAGTCACCGGTTCCTCGGTCCCGGCCCCACCGGCTCCTCGGACCCGACCCCGGCCACCGGCCGGTCGGCCCCGAGGCCCGTCGGCCCCGCGGGGCCGGTGGCCGGGGCGAGCGGTCCTGGGACCCGGCCGCTCGCCTGCGGGGCAGCTCGCCCCGCGCAGACCGCTCCCGGCTCACCGTCCCGGCCCCGCCCCCGCAGTCGTGCCCGCGAGCCGGTAGGCGTCCAAGGCCAGCGTCATCTCGATCAGGTCGCGGGGGCGGGCCAGTGAGCGCGAGGTGAGCTGCTCCAGCCGGCGCAGGCGGTTGAAGACGGTGTTGCGGTGGCAGTACAGCCGTCCCGCCGCGCGTCCCGCGGACCCCTCGCAGGCCAGCCACATGTCCAGCGTCTCGATCAGCACGGCCCGGTCCGCGGGTTCGAGCTCCAGCAGCGTGCCGAACACGTCCGACACCAGCCGGCCGGCCAGCTCCGGCTGGCTCACGACGAGCGCCGTCGGCATCCGCTGATCGAGACGTACGACACCGGTCGCGTCCGGCGGACAGGTGCGCAGCGCCAGTTCGGCCCACCGCCGGGCCCGCCCCAGCTCGCCCAGACCCGACACCACGGGAGAGATGCCGCCCGGGCCGGACCGCCGCCCGTCCAGCAGCCGGGCCACCCCGTCGAGGCCCTGTCCGGAGTCCAGCGCCACCACCGCGATCTCGCAGTCGGCCCGCATCCGCCAGATGAACCGCAGTCCCGCGCCCACCACCGGCCGGACGCAGACGTCGCGTCCGTCGTGGCGTTCCGTCCGCAGCACGACGACGGCGTACGGTCCGTGCTCGGGCAGATCGAGACCGGCCGCCGCCCGGGCCGCGAGCCCCGGGGCCTGATGACCCTCCAGCAACGCGTCGAGCAGGGCCTGCAACTGCTCGTCCGTGCGCCGCCGCAGCTCCCGTTCCGTGGCGAGGTAGGACTCCGAGGCGGTGGCGGCCTGCGCGTCCACCGCCGACCACACCATCGTGGCGCACCGCATGAGCACCGCGAGCCGCTCGGGCTCACGGCTCGCCGCGCTCTCCATCAGCGCGTCCCACACCAGATAGCCCGCGGCACGGTAGGCGTGCACGAGGAGTTCGAGCGGCAGCCCCTGCTGGGCCCGTCTGCGGCCCGCCTCCTCGGCGTGCTCCAGATCGCGGCGCGGTGAGTCCCGCGGCGCGGAGATCGCCTTGATACCGATGCGCATCGCGGTCTCCGCCTCCCGCCACTGCTGGTCGTACGGCAGCACCTGTCCGTAGACGGGGGAGTACTCGGTGAGCTGCCTGATGTGCTCGTCGACGAGCTCGGGCAGCCGTTCCAGCAGAGCCGTGCACGACTCCGCGAGCAGTTTCCAGTCATGACCGGTCCGCGGTCTGCGCCCTCCCATGGCCGGAGGATGCCACCGGGACCCGGGGTCGCACAGGCCCCTGACACGCGGTGTTGTGCGCGTGCACAACGGGCGGGCGCCACCGGTGGGCTCCCGCCGCGTTTCGGCCGCAGCCCGTGGACGGGGGTGCCCGCCGGTGCTGAGGTGAGCGCCACACCGAGCGAGGACAAGGGAGATGCCATGGGCGGTTCCGCTCTGCACGTGCGGGATCTGTCGGTCGGATACGGCCCCGTACGCGCACTGCGTCATGTGTCGCTTGAGGTGCCCGAGGCGGCCGTGGTGACGGTCCTCGGCGGCAACGGCGCGGGCAAGTCGACGCTGCTGCGGGCGGTGTGCCGGACCCTCTCCTTCCACGGGGGCGCGGTCACCGGCGGCACGGTCACGCTGGGCGGACGCCCGCTCGACCGGCTGCCGCCGGACCGGGTGGTGGCCGCCGGTGTGTCCCAAGTCCCCGAAGGGCGAAGGGTGTTCAGCCGCATGACGGTCGCGGACAATCTGCGCGCCGGAGCCCTCGGCGGCACCGGCGGCCGCGTCGGCAGAGCGCGCGCCCTGCGACGGGTGCACGAACTGTTCCCCGTCCTCGCCGACCGCGCCGGTCAGCGGGCGGGACTGCTGTCCGGCGGGGAGCAGCAGATGCTCGCGGTCGGCCGTGCGCTCATGGGCGCCCCGAAGGTGCTGCTGCTCGACGAACCCTCCCTCGGGCTCGCCCCGTTGATGGCCGCCCGGATCGCCGACACCGTGCGGGAGATCAACGAGCAGGGCACCTCCGTCCTGCTCGTGGAACAGAACGCCGCCCTCGCCCTGCGGCTCGCCTCGACCGCCCATGTGCTGGAGGTCGGCGAGGTCACCCTGTCCGGTCCCGCGGACGAACTCGCCGCCTCCGACGAGGTGCGCCGCCGCTACCTCGGCGTGGTCGACGAGGAGGCCGCGGCCGATGGCGCGGCCCCGTCCGACGGTCTTCCGTCCCTGTCCCGCTGGAAGGGGTGAACGCACCATGGAGGAAAGCGCCATGGAAGAACGCGACGACGCGTCGGCCCCCACGTCCGGCCCCGCATCCGCGTCCGCCCGCACGGCCGCTCCGGTGCCCGGGCCCGACGGCATCCCGTCGCTCGTCGTCCGGGACGTGACCGTCCGCTTCGCCGGGCTGACCGCGCTCGACGCGGTGGGCTTCACCGTGCGACCGGGCACCGTGCACGCCCTCATCGGACCGAACGGCGCCGGGAAGTCCACCTGCTTCAACGTGCTGTCCGGTGTCTGCCGGCCCGCCGCCGGAAGCGTCCGTCTCGGGGAGCACGAGCTCACCGGCCTGCCGCCCCACGAGATCGCCGCGCTCGGCGTGGCCCGGATCTTCCAGAACCTCGCCCTGCCCCCGCACGCCACCGTCGAGGACTGTCTGCTGCTCGGCCGGCACCGGCTGACCCGCGCCGGATTCCTCGCCGCCGGTCTGCGGCTGCCCTCGGCGGCCCGCGAGGACCGGCGCCACCGCGAACGCGTCCGTGAGATCGCCGCGTTCGTGGGCCTGGAGCGACAGCTCGGCCGGCCCGCCGGTTCGCTCCCGTACGGACAGCAGAAGCTCGCCGAACTCGCCCGGGCCCTGTGCATGGAACCCCGGGTCCTGCTCCTGGACGAACCCGTCGCCGGGATGACCGCCGACGAGCGGCGCCGTACCGCCGCGGTCGTCGCGGGGGTCCGCGACAGCCTCGGCATCTCGATCGTGCTCGTGGAACACGACATGGGGGTGGTGATGCGGCTCGCGGACGCGGTGACCGTACTCGACTTCGGGCGCCGGATCGCCGACGGCGCCCCCGCGGACGTACAGAACGACCCGGCGGTGGTGCGGGCCTACCTGGGCGAGCGCGCCGAGCCAGAGGAGACCGCGTCATGAGCACCTTCGTCGAACTCCTGCTCAACGGCCTGTCCATGGGCTCCGTCTACGCCCTCATCGCCCTCGGCTTCGTCGTCATCTTCCGGGCCACCGAGGTCGTCAACTTCGCGCACGCCTCCCTGCTGCTGGCGGGCGGCTACGTCACCGCGACCCTCCACGACGACATCGGCTTCTGGCCCGCCCTGCTCGCCGGGGTCGCGGGCGCCGCGGTCGTCGGCGCCGCCGTCGAGTTCCTGGTCATGCGCCGCTACCGGGGCTCCGACCAGAGCGTCCTCGCGATCGTCACCATCGGCGTCGACATCCTGCTCACCACCGAACTCGCCCGCCGGATCGGCACGGACGTCCTGGCGCTCGGCGACCCCTGGGGCGACGCCGTCCTCACCGTCGGCCCCGTCTCCGTCGCCCACACCCGGATCGCGGCCTTCGTCACCGCGTCCCTGCTCATCACGGCCTTCCTGCTGGCCTTCCGGTACACGTCCTGGGGCGTGGCCACGCGCGCCGCGGCCGAGAGCCCGGAGACCGCGGCCCTGATGGGCGTCCGGCTCGGCCGGGTGTCGCTGGGAGCCTGGGCGGTCGCCGGCGGCCTCGCGGCCGTCGCCGCGCTGTTCCTGACCGTCTTCCCGACACCCGGGCTGGAACGGGCCACCTCGCTCGCCGCGCTCAAGGCCTTCCCCGCGGCGATCCTCGGCGGCCTCGACTCGACGACCGGCGCGCTGGTCGGCGGACTCCTCGTCGGCGTCACCGAGTCCCTCGCCACCGGCTACCAGAGCGACCTCACCTTCCTCGGGCGCGGCCTCGGCGACCTCGCGCCCTACCTGGTGATGGTCGTGATCCTGCTCATCCGGCCCGCCGGGCTGTTCGGCACGAAGGAGCTCGCCCGTGTCTGAGGTCCTCACCCACGACGAGGCGGGCAGCGCACCCCGCCCCGCCCGCCGGCGCACGGTCCGGCTGCCCGCGGCCCGGACCGCCGGCGGGGCCGCGGGCGCCGTCCTGCTGCTCGCGCTGCCCTTCTACGTCGACCGCTTCTGGCTGCAGGCCGGACTGTTCGCGATGGCCGCCGCGATCGGCGCCATCGGCCTGAACCTCCTGACCGGCGCGACCGGGCAGCTCTCCATGGGCCACGCGTTCTTCCTCGCGGTCGGCGCGTACGGCTACTGCGTGTTCGCCGCCGACGGGGGCGACGGGCTGACGGGGCTCGGCCTGCCCGCCTGGCTCGCCGCCGTCCTCGCGGTGGCCGTCTCCGGGATCGCCGGAGGCCTGTTCAGCCCGATCGCGGGACGGCTGCGCGGCGCCTACCTCGGCATCGCCACACTCGCCCTGATCTTCATCGGGCAGCACGTCCTGTTCAACGCCAGGGATCTGACAGGCGGCTTCAACGGCCGCGACGTACCGCCGCTCAGCCTCTTCGGCCTCACCTTCGACGACCGCGAGCTGGTCGTCGCGCACGTGCCCTTCGGCTCGGCCGAGAAACTCTGGTACGTGGGGCTGCTGCTGCTCCTCGGTTGCGGCCTGTTCGCCCGCGGGGTGCTGCGCGGCAGGCCCGGCCGGGCGATGAACGCGATCCGCGACCACCGGATCGCCGCCGGGGTGCTCGGCGTGCCCGTCGCCCGCTACCGCGCCGGTGTCTTCGTCCTGTCCTCGATGTACGCGGGCCTGGCCGGGGTGCTGCTCGCCCTGGTCTTCCAGCGCACGGTGCCCGACTACTTCGGGATCACCCTCTCGCTCGACTTCCTCGCCATGATCGTCATCGGCGGGCTCGGCTCGGTGGGGGGAGCGGTGGCGGGGGCCGCGTTCGTCTCGCTGCTGCCCCAGGTGCTGACCCGCTACAGCGACACCCTTCCCCTGGTCTCCGACCCGGGCACGGGCGGGATCGCGCCGGGCGAGGCTGCCCGGTACCTGTACGGCGCCGCCGTCGTGGCGGTGGTGCTCTTTCTTCCGGGCGGCCTGGTCAGAGTGGCCGCCCGGCTTCGCGTCACACCCCGTCCCGGGGCCACTGAAGGGGAGGAACGATGAGAACGACACACACCGCGAGGGTGGCCGCCGGGGCGCTGGCCGCCCTGCTCGTGCTGGCGGGATGCAGCTCCAAGGCCAAGAACGGCGACGACGGCGAGGGGGCGGCCGGCGGAGTGAAGACCGGCGAGGGGATCTCCGGGAAGACGATCAGCCTCGGCGTGCTCACCGACATGAGCGGTGTCTATGCGACGCTCGGCAAGAGCGTCACCCAGGCCCAGCAGCTCTATGTGAAGCAGACCAACGCCGCCGGCGGCGTCTGCGGCTACAAGCTGGCGCTGACGGTCCGCGACCACGGCTACGACCCGCAGAAGGCCGTCTCCGGCTACACGGAGCTGGCGCCGAAGGTGCTGGGCTTCACCCAGTTCATCGGCTCGCCGTTCGTCGCGGCCGTCAAGCAGCGCATCGACGGCCAGGACAAGGCACTGGTCCTGCCGCAGGCCTGGTCGGCCACCTTGCTGGGCAGCCCCTACATCCGGCCCATCGGCTCCACGTACGACATCGAGACGATCAACGCGATCGACTTCCTGATGAAGGAGAAGGGGCTGAAGAAGGGCGACAGCATCGGCCATGTCTACTTCGAGGGCGACTACGGCGAGAACGCCCTGACCGGCTCCCGCTACATGGCGAAGCAGGCGGGGCTCAAGGTCGTCGAGCAGAAGATCAAGCCGACGGACAACGACATGACCGGCCAGGTCGTCGCGCTGAAGAAGGCCGGGGTCAAGGCCGTCGTGATCAGCGCGGGCCCGCGGCAGGCGGCCTCGCTCGTCGGGGTCGCGGCGGCCGTCAAGTTCGACGTGCCGGTGATCGGCAACAACTCGGCGTTCGCCCCGCAGCTCCTGGCCACCGCGGCGGCCCCGGCCCTGGAGGCGAACTACTACGTCGCGAGCCCGTCGCTGCCGGTCGGCGCGGACACCCCGAAGGCGAAGAAGCTGGTCGCGGACTACAAGGCCGCCTATCCGAAGGACTCCCTGGACAACGGCGTGGTGGCGGGCTGGACGGCCGCGTCGGCGTTCGGCGAGGCGCTGAAGAAGGCCTGCGCGGCCAAGGACCTGACCCGCGAGGGCGTCGACAAGGCCCTGCTGACGATCAAGGCGTTCGACCCCGGCTTCGGCATCTCCCAGGACTTCACCGACCCGAAGTCGGCCTCGTCGAAGGAGAGCGTCATCCTCCAGCCCGACAAGAACGCCGTGGGCGGGATGAAGGTCGTCCGCGAGGCCGAGGCCTCGTCCGTCGCACAGGGCTACACACCCGGCGCCTGACCCCGGCGCACGCCCGGCGCATGACCCCGTGCGCCCCAGCGCGGGGGTGCACGGGGCGGGAGACCCCTCCCCGGCAGAAGCACAGCAGAAGGGCCCCGAACCGTGTGGTTCGGGGCCCTTCCGTGTCGTACGGGGTGTTACGGGAGCTGTGCGGCTCGCGCCTCACGGCGGTTGCCCCGGAAGTTGTTCACCCGGCGGGCCGTGGCGAACAGCGGGATCACCGCGCCCATGACGAGCTGCAGCGCGCAGCCGGTCTGGAGCAGGAGCTGGCCGCCGGGGGCGTCGAACGCCCAGGCCGCCAGGAGCGCCATCGAGAGCACGATCCACGAGAGCATCGCCACCGCGAGGCGGCCGCGCGGCTTCGGGTACTCGACCCGGCTGACCATCAGCCAGGCGGTGCCCATGATCGCCATGAGCGTGGCGACGAAGGGCAGCTCCAGCAGGATGATCGAGACCACGGTCAGCGCGCCGAACGGGCTCGGCATGCCCTGGAACGTGCCGTCCTTCACCGTGACGCAGGAGAATCTCGCGAGCCTCAGCACCACGGCCAGGAGCACCACGATCGCCCCGACCGCCGCCACCTTCTGGTAGGCGTCGTCCGCGACCATGCCGTAGACCAGCACGAAGTACGCCGGCGCGAGGCCGAAGCTGATCAGGTCGGACAGGTTGTCCAGCTCGGCGCCCATGGGGGAGGAGCGCAGCTTGCGGGCCACCAGGCCGTCGAACAGGTCGAAGACCGCGGCGCAGAGCATGAGGATCACGGCCGTCGCGGCGGAGTGACGGGCCATGCCCGACTCGTCGCTGCCCGTGAGGTGCGGGATCAGAATGCCGGTGGTGGTGTAGTACACCGCCATGAAGCCGCAGGTGGCGTTGCCGAGCGTCAGCGTGTCCGCTATCGACAGGCGGAGCGAGAGAGGCATCTCCTCGTCGTCGTCCACCTCATCGGCCTCCGGCACCCAGCCGGCCTGTGTCTCGGGATCAATCACGGTCAATTCGAGTCACCCCAGCCACGGTCTTCTGACCGACCTCCACGTCGACCTCGACACCCTCGGGGAGGTAGATGTCCACGCGCGAGCCGAAGCGGATCAGGCCGATCCGATCGCCCTGCTCGACCTTCGTCCCCTGCGGGATGTAGGGGACGATGCGGCGGGCGACGGCGCCGGCGATCTGGATCATCTCGATGTCACCGAGCTCGGTGTCGAAGTGCCAGACGACGCGCTCGTTGTTCTCGCTCTCCTTGTTGAACGCCGGAACGAACCCACCGGGGATGTGCTCGACCGACGTCACCGTGCCGGAGAGAGGCGCGCGGTTGACGTGGACGTTGAGCGGGCTCATGAAGATCGCGACGCGGGTGCGTCCGTCCTTCCACGGCATGATGCTCTGCACCACACCGTCGGCGGGCGAGATGACACGGCCCTGCGTGATCTCGCGCTCGGGGTCGCGGAAGAACCACAGCATCCCGGCCGCGAGGGCGGTGACGGGTACGGCCACGGCCTTGGCCGCGCCGGAACGGCGCGAACGGGCCAGGCTGAGTGCTGCGGTGGCAACGGTCGGGAGAAGCCACGGCGATGCTCCGCGCGCGAGGCGGACCCGGCCGCGAGGTGCAGAGGTTTGGCTGTGGGGCATGGATGACCTTCGTAGCGGATGATGCCGCGCTCGATCGGGGGACGGCGGCTTTCACGCGATCGTACCGGTCGCAGACCGCAACTGGGCAAGCCAAGATGCGGAGTCGACGGCTGAAGAGAGCTGACGGGGTGTGATCTTCTTCGCGATGAAAACACCCCGAACCCGGACATCTAGCCCTGGAGTCGATACTCTTCGAGCAGCCGGCGCCCGATGATCATTTTCTGGATTTCGGCGGTACCTTCGCCGATCAGCAGCATCGGCGCCTCACGGTAGAGGCGCTCGATCTCGTACTCCTTGGAGAAGCCGTAGCCGCCGTGGATCCGGAAAGCATCTTCCACGACCTCTTTGCAGTACTCGGAGGCGAGGTACTTCGCCATCCCTGCTTCGAGGTCGTTTCGTTCCCCGGAGTCCTTTTTGCGAGCTGCGTTCACCATCATTGCATGGGCGGCCTCGACCTTGGTAGCCATCTCGGCCAGCTTGAACTGGATCGCCTGGTGCTGAGCGATCGCCTTGCCGAAAGTGTGACGTTGCTGGGCATATGAGACACCGAGCTCAAATGCACGCTGTGCGACGCCGCAGCCACGAGCCGCGACATTGACGCGGCCGACCTCGACGCCGTCCATCATTTGGTAAAACCCTCGGCCGGTGGTGCCGCCGAGGACCCGATTGGCCGGAATGCGCAGTCCGTCCATGATGAGTTCGGTGGTGTCGACCCCCTTGTAACCCATCTTGTCGATCTTCCCGGGGATGGTGAGACCCGGGCGGACCTCTCCGAAGCCGGGCTCCTTCTCCACGAGGAAGGTCGTCATCGACTTGTGGGGCGCCGTGCCCTCGGGGTGTCCTTCGTCACTCCGGACGAGAACGGCCACAAGATTCGAGGATCCGCCGTTCGTCAGCCACATCTTCTGGCCGTTCAGGACGTACTCCTCGCCGTCCTTCACCGCCTTCGATGTGATCGCCGACACATCCGAGCCGAGCGCCGGCTCCGACATCGAGAAGGCGCCGCGCGTCTCGCCGAGCGCCATGCGGGGCAGGAAGTAGTCCTTCTGCTCCTGCGTCCCGTGCTGCTTGAGCATGTACGCCACGATGAAGTGGGTGTTGATGATGCCGGAGACCGACATCCAGCCGCGGGCGATCTCCTCCACGCACAGCGCATAGGTGAGGAGCGACTCGCCCAGGCCCCCGTACTCCTCGGGGATCATCAGACCGAACAGACCCAGCTCCTTGAGTCCGTCGACGATCTGCTGGGGGTACTCGTCGCGGTGCTCCAGCTCGGTGGCGACCGGGATGATCTCCTTGTCCACGAAATCGCGGACCGTGGAGAGGATCTCCTGCTGGACATCGGTCAGACCGGCGGTCTGGGCGAGTCGCGCCATGACTACTTCTCCGTCTTCTTCTCCGCCGGGGCGGAGAGTTCGGGCCGGCCGGGCTGCTCGCCGCCGCGCTCCTTGATGTACGTCTCGGTGGGGACCATCACCTTGCGGCGGAACACGCAGACGAGCGTGCCGTCCTGCTTGTAGCCCTTGGTCTCCACGTAGACGATCCCGCGGTCCGACTTGGACCGGGAGGGCGTCTTGTCGAGGACCGTGGTCTCGCCGTAGATCGTGTCGCCGTGGAAGGTCGGCGCCACGTGCTTGAGCGACTCGACCTCCAGGTTGGCGATCGCCTTGCCCGAGACGTCCGGCACGGACATCCCGAGGAGCAGCGAGTAGATGTAGTTCCCGACGACGACGTTCTTCCCGAAATCGGTCGTCTTCTCCGCATAGTTGCTGTCCATGTGGAGCGGGTGGTGGTTCATGGTCAGCAGACAGAAGAGGTGGTCGTCGTACTCCGTGACCGTCTTTCCGGGCCAGTGCTTGTAGACCGCCCCGACCTCGAACTCTTCGTAGGTGCGTCCGAACTGCATGGTGCTCAGGCCTCCGGGGCTTCGAACGAGGTGGTGCGCTGCATGCCGGCGGCCCGGCCCTTGCCCGAGATGACGAGCGCCATCTTGCGGCTGGCCTCGTCGATCATCTCGTCGCCGAGCATCGCGGAGCCCTTCTTGCCGCCCGCCTCGGACGTGTAGTAGTCGTACGCGTCCAGGATCAGCTCGGCGTGGTCGAAGTCCTCCTGCGAGGGGGAGAAGATCTCGTTCGAGGCCTCCACCTGACCCGGGTGCAGCACCCACTTGCCGTCGAAGCCGAGGGCCGCGGCGCGCTGGGCGACCGCGCGGTAGCCGTCGATGTTGCGGATCTGGAGGTAGGGACCGTCGATCGCCTGGAGGTTGTTGGCGCGCGCGGCCATCAGGATCTTCATCAGGATGTAGTGGTAGGCGTCCGCCGGGTAGCCGGGCGGCTGCTCACCGACGACGAGCGACTTCATGTTGATCGACGCCATGAAGTCGGCCGGGCCGAAGATGATGGTCTCCACGCGCTGCGAGGCGGTGGCGATCTCGTTGACGTTGTTCAGGCCCTGGGCGTTCTCGATCTGCGCCTCGATGCCGATCTTGCCGACCTCGAAGCCCATCGTCTTCTCGATCTGCGTCAGCAGGAGGTCGAGCGCCACGACCTGCTGGGCCGTCTGGACCTTCGGCAGCATGATGCAGTCGAGGTTCTGCCCCGCGCCCTCGACGACCGTGACGACGTCGCGGTACGTCCACTCGGTCGTCCAGTCGTTGACGCGCACGACCCGCGTCTTGCCGGTCCAGTCACCCTCGTTCAGGAACTTGACGATGGTGTGCCGGGCGTCGGGCTTGGCCAGCGGCGCGCACGCGTCCTCCAGGTCCAGGAAGACCTGGTCCGCGGGGAGCCCCTGGGCCTTCTCCAGGAAGCGGGGGTTGCTGCCCGGGACGGCCAGACAGGAGCGTCGCGGACGCAGACGGTTGACGGGCGTGGTCATGCGGGGACCTCCAGGGGGTCGAGCTTGTTCGCTTTCCGGATCTCGTCGACGATACGGCCGATGATTCCGGTGATGTCGAAGTCCTTCGGTGTGAAGACCGCGGCCACTCCCGCGGCCCGCAGCTGTTCGGCGTCGGCGTTCGGGATGATCCCGCCCGCGATCACCGGGATGTCGCCCGCGCCGGCCGTGCGCATCTTCTCCAGGACGTCCGGCACGAGCTGGGCGTGCGAGCCGGAGAGGATGGACAGACCCACGGCGTGCACGTCCTCGGCCACGGCCGCGTCCACGATCTGATCCGGGGTGAGCCGGATGCCCTGGTAGACCACCTCGAAGCCGGCGTCACGCGCCCGCACGGCGATCTGCTCGGCGCCGTTGGAGTGTCCGTCCAGGCCCGGCTTGCCCACCAGGAAGCGGAGGTTGCCGGCGCCGAGGTCCTTGGCGGTCAGCTCCACCTTGCGGCGCACCAGCGCCATCGCGGTGCCCTCCTCCGCGGTCACCGCGACGGGCGCCGAGGAGACACCGGTCGGGGCGCGGAACTCGCCGAACACCTCGCGCAGGGCCCCGGCCCACTCGCCGGTGGTGACACCGGCGCGGGCGCACTCCAGGGTGGCCTCCATGAGGTTGGCGGTGCCCTTCGCGGCCTCCTTCAGCCGTTCCAGCGCCTTGCACGGGCGCGGGTGGTTGAAGGGCGGCTGGTAGCGCGTGTCACGCCAGGTCTGGAGGGCGGAGATCGCCTGGGCCTCGACCGCGGGGTCGACCGTCATGATCGCCGCGTCCAGGTCGGCCGTGAGCGGGTTCGGCTCGGTCGACTGGAAGATGTTGACGCCGACGATCTTGTCGGTGCCGCCCTCGATACGGCCTCGGCGTTCGGCGTGCGAGGAGACGAGCTGCGACTTCAGATAGCCCGACTCGACGGCGGCCATCGCGCCGCCCATCGCCTCGATCCGGTCGATCTCGGCCAGCGACTCCTCGACGAGGGCGGTCACCTTGGCCTCGATGACGTGCGAGCCCTCGAAGATGTCCTCGTACTCCAGCAGGTCGCTCTCGTGTGCCAGCACCTGCTGGATGCGCAGCGACCACTGCTGGTCCCACGGGCGGGGCAGGCCCAGCGCCTCGTTCCAGGCGGGCAGTTGGACCGCACGCGCGCGGGCGTCCTTGGACAGGGTGACGGCCAGCATCTCCAGGACGATCCGCTGGACGTTGTTCTCCGGCTGCGCCTCGGTCAGACCGAGGGAGTTGACCTGGACGCCGTACCGGAACCGCCGCTGCTTGGGGTCCTCGATGCCGTACCGCTCACGCGTGATCTTGTCCCAGATCCGCCCGAAGGCCCGCATCTTGCACATCTCCTCGATGAAGCGGACACCCGCGTTCACGAAGAAGGAGATACGGGCCACGACCTCGCCCTTGCGGTCCTCGGCGATCTGCCCGGACGCGAACACCGCGTCCAGGACGGCGATCGCGGTGGACATCGCGTACGCGATCTCCTGGACCGGCGTGGCGCCCGCCTCCTGCAGGTGGTAGCTGCAGATGTTGATCGGGTTCCACTTGGGGATGTGGTTGACCGTGTACGTGATCATGTCCGTCGTGAGACGGAGCGAGGGCACCGGCGGGAAGACGTGCGTCCCCCGCGAGAGGTACTCCTTCACGATGTCGTTCTGGGTCGTGCCCTGGAGCTGGGTGATGTCCGCACCCTGCTCCTCGGCGACGACCTGATAGAGCGCCAGCAGCCACATGGCGGTGGCGTTGATGGTCATCGAGGTGTTCATCTGCTCCAGGGGGATGTCCTGGAACAGCCGGCGCATGTCACCGAGGTGCGAGACCGGCACGCCGACCCGGCCGACCTCGCCGCGGGCGAGGATGTGGTCGGGGTCGTAGCCGGTCTGCGTCGGCAGGTCGAAGGCCACGGAGAGCCCCGTCTGCCCCTTGGCGAGGTTGCGCCGGTACAACTCGTTGGACGCCTCGGCCGTGGAGTGGCCGGCGTACGTGCGCATGAGCCACGGCCGGTCCTTCTCCCGCCGCCCATCCGCAATCTGACGCTCTGTCATGGATGACCTCAGACGTTCCGGAAGCGGTTGATGGCGTCGATGTGCGTGGCGCGCTTCTCCTGGTCGCGCACGCCCAGACCCTCCTGGGGCGCCAGCGCGAGCACGCCGACCTTGCCCTGGTGGAGGTTGCGGTGCACGTCGTAGGCGGCCTGCCCGGTGTCCTCCAGGGAGTAGACCTTGGAGAGCGTCGGGTGGATCTTGCCCTTGGCGACCAGGCGGTTGGCCTCCCACGCCTCGCGGTAGTTCGCGAAGTGCGAGCCGATGATCCGCTTCAGCGACATCCACAGGTAGCGGTTGTCGTACTCGTGCATGTAGCCCGAGGTCGAGGCGCAGGTGGTGATGGTGCCGCCCTTGCGGGTGACGTAGACCGAGGCGCCGAAGGTCTCGCGGCCCGGGTGCTCGAAGACGATGTCGATGTCCTCGCCCCCGGTGAACTCGCGGATGCGCTTGCCGAAGCGCTTCCACTCCTTCGGGTCCTGGGTGTGCTCGTCCTTCCAGAACTTGTAGCCCTCGGCGTTCCGGTCGATGATCGCCTCGGCGCCCATCGAGCGGCAGATGTCCGCCTTCTGCTCACTGGAGACGACACAGATCGGGTTGGCACCGCCGGCCAGCGCGAACTGCGTGGCGTACGAGCCGAGTCCACCGCTCGCGCCCCAGATGAGCACGTTGTCGCCCTGCTTCATGCCGGCGCCGTTGCGGGAGACGAGCTGCCGGTAGGCGGTGGAGTTCACCAGCCCGGGGGCGGCGGCCTCCTCCCAGCTCAGGTGGTCCGGCTTCGGCATGAGCTGGTTGGACTTGACGAGCGCGATCTCGGCGAGGCCGCCGAAGTTGGTCTCGAAGCCCCAGATGCGCTGCTCGGGGTCGAGCATCGTGTCGTTGTGGCCGTCGGAGGACTCCAGCTCGACGGACAGACAGTGCGCGACGACCTCGTCGCCGGGCTTCCAGGAGTTCACACCCGGGCCGGTGCGCAGGACGACGCCCGCGAGGTCCGAACCGATGATGTGGTACGGCAGGTCGTGGCGCTTGCTGAGATCGCTGAGCCGCCCGTAGCGCTCCAGGAAGTTGAAGGTCGACACCGGCTCGAAGATCGACGTCCAGACCGAGTTGTAGTTCACGGAGGACGCCATCACGGCGACCAGGGCCTCGCCCGGGCCGAGCTCCGGCACCGGCACGTCGTCCAGGTGGATCGACTTGCGGGGGTCCTTGTCGCGGCTGCTGAGCCCGGTGAACATCTCCGCCTCGTCCTTGTGCACGGTGATCGCGCGGTAGGACTCGGGGAGCGGAAGAGCGGCGAAGTCGGCGGACGTGGCCGTCTGCGACTGAATCGCGTCCAGGATTTCCTTCACGGTGTTGCCTCCGGCGATGCGCGTTCCGAGGGAGAAACGCTGAGGGGTACGTCGGTGCTGCTGCTGAGGGGTGTGCCGTCGGTCCGGCGGAGGTGGTGCTGTGGCAGCGCTGTGGTTGGCGCAGGAGGTTGCCTGTGACGCAGGCGTCCGGGCGCGCAGGCCATGGGGCTTGCGGGGACAGCCGGCGTACGTATGGTCTCTGCACGCCGGCCGCCCGGACTCCTTCAACGTATGGCACGCCGTGTCACCTGACAAGGCACGGAGTGCCAGAAGTTGCGCTCAGGTGAAATCTTTACGTAACACGTGAGCGATGATCGATCAGATCGACCCGCAAAGCACTCAAACCAGGGCACAAAAAACGCCGGACGCGCTCGAAGTGAGCGTGTCCGGCGCGTGGTCGGAGAAGTGGACCGTCCTTGGACGGCGGGCCGCTACGACCGTTCCTTGAGGGCCTGCTCGATGGTGCGCATCACCTGGTCCAGCGGGGCGTCGACGCGGGCGACGGTCACCAGGACGTCCCCCTCGGTGAAGGACGAAGCCGCCGCCGGTCGCGGCGCGGTCTCCCGTCCCGCGCCGATCCCGGTGCCGAACGTCTTGCGGACGATGGCGAAGGCGTGGTCGAGCTGGGTCTCCACGTCGCCCTGGCCGCCGGCCCGCAGCCACCGCCGCAGGACGTGGTTGTGGGCCGTGACCACGGCCGACGCGGCGACCTCGGCGAGCAGGGGATCGTCGTTGGCGTCGTCGTCGTGCGCGTGCTCGTCGAAGTGGCCGAGGAGATAGCGGGTGAAGAGCCGTTCGTAGCGGGCCACCGAGGCGATCTCGGCCTCGCGCAGCGTCGGCACCTCGCGCGTCAGCTTGTAGCGGGAGACGGAGATCTCCGGCTGGGCCGCGTACATCTTCATGACTTCCTTGATGCCGCGGCACACGGTGTCGAGCGGATGCTCGTGCGGGGGCGCCGCGTTGAGCACCGCCTCGGCCCGGATCAGGGTGTCGTCGTGATCGGGGAAGATCGCCTCTTCCTTGGAGCGGAAGTGGCGGAAGAACGTCCGGCGGGCCACTCCGGCCTGGGCCGCGATCTCGTCGACGGTGGTCGCCTCGTACCCCTTGGCGGCGAACAGCTCCATGGCCGCGGCCGCCAGTTCCCGGCGCATCTTGAGGCGTTGGGCCGCCGCGCGACTGCCCGCGGCGCTCTCCGGCGCGTCGGGCGTGGCTGGTGTACGTGAGGACCTGGCGGGCTGGGGCATGCCCCGAACGTACTGCATGTGCGCAGGAGAGCGCGCATGTCCGGGGATCCCCCCGCCCTGGAAGGGCGGGGGGTGTCCGGCGGGGCCCAGCAGTCCGCCCCAGTCGGCGTCGTCAGCGAACCAGTCGCCCGGACCCTCAGCGGCGGGCATATTCGCGGAAGCCGCGGCCCGTCTTGCGGCCGAGGCAGCCCGCGGCCACCAGGTGCTCCAGGAGCGGGGCGGGGGCCAGTCCCGGGTCCCGGAACTCGCGGTGCAGGACCTTCTCGATGGCCAGCGAGACATCGAGCCCGACCACGTCGAGCAGCTCGAACGGCCCCATCGGGTAGCCGCCGCCCAGCTTCATCGCCGCGTCGATGTCGTCCAGCGAGGCGTAGTGCTCCTGCACCATCTTGATCGCGTTGTTCAGGTACGGGAACAGCAGCGCGTTCACGATGAAGCCGGCCCGGTCACCGCAGTCCACCGGGTGCTTGCGGATCTTCGCGCAGACCTCGCGCACGGTGGCGTGCACGTCGTCCCCGGTCAGCACGGTCCGCACGACCTCGACGAGCTTCATCGCCGGGGCCGGGTTGAAGAAGTGCATGCCGATGACGTCCTGCGGGCGCGAGGTGGCGCGGGCGCAGGCGACGACGGGCAGCGAGGACGTGGTGGTCGCGAGGATCGCGCCGGGCTTGCAGACCTTGTCGAACGTGCCGAAGAGCTGCTGCTTGACCTCCAGGTCCTCGGCGACGGCCTCCAGCGCCAGGTCCACGTCGGCGAAGTCGTCGTAGCTGCCGGTCGGCGTGATCAGCTCCAGGGTCCGCGCCGCCGCCTCGGCCGTCATGCGGCCCTTGTCGACGGAACGGGAGAGCGACTTGCCGATACGGGCCTTCGCGGTCTGCGCCTTCTCCTCGGTGCGGGCGGCGAGGACGACCTCGTACCCGGCCTTGGCGAAGACCTCGGCGATCCCGGAGGCCATCGTGCCGGAGCCGGCGACACCCACCGAGCGGACCGTGCGGCCCTCCGCCAGGACGGCGCCCTCCAGCGGCGTGAGCGCGTCCCGCACGACGGCGTCGCTGCCCGGGGCCTCGTACGAGTAGAAGCCGCGGCCGGACTTGCGCCCGGTCAGGCCCGCCTCGCTGAGCTGCTTGAGGATGGGCGCGGGGGCGTGCAGCCGGTCGCGCGACTCGGAGTACATCGCCTCCAGGACGGTCCGCGCGGTGTCCACGCCGATCAGGTCGAGCAGCGCGAGCGGGCCCATGGGCAGTCCGCAGCCGAGCTTCATCGCCGCGTCGATGTCCTCGCGGGAGGCGTACTTCGCCTCGTACATCGCGGCCGCCTGGTTGAGGTAGCCGAACAGCAGCCCGTCGGCGACGAAGCCGGGGCGGTCGCCCACCGCGACCGGCTCCTTGCCGAGTTCCAGGGCCAGGTCGGTGACCGCGCCGACGGCCGTCGGCGCGGTGAGCACCGAGGAGACGACCTCGACGAGCTTCATCGCGGGCGCCGGGTTGAAGAAGTGCAGACCGAGCACGCGCTCGGGGTGGGCCGAGTCGGCGGCCAGACGCGTCACGGACAGGGCGTTGGTGCCCGTCGCGAGGATCGCCTCACGGCGCACGACGCCGTCGAGTGCCCGGAAGACCTGCTGCTTGATCTCGTACGACTCCGGGGTCACCTCGATGACGAGGTCGGCGTCGGCGGCGGCCGCGAGGTCGGTGAAGGTGCGGAAGCGGGCGAGGGCGTCGGTGCGCTCCGCGTCGCTCAGGTGCTCGCGGCGCACGGCGCGGGCGGTGGAGGCTTCGAGGGTGGCCACGGCCTGGGTGGCCGCGGCTTCGCTGATGTCGATGCCGATCACGTCACGGCCGGCCCGGACCAGGACCTCGGCGATGCCGGTGCCCATGGTGCCGAGGCCGACGACGGCGACGGTCTTCAGCGGGGACAGAGGGGTGTCGGACAGGGGAGTGGCCATCGCGGGACTCCAGAAATTGGTGACGACTGAGGAGCGCACGCGGGTACGCCGACAGGCGCACACCGTGCGGAGGTTGCGGGTGTTTCCGGGCTGACGAGCGCACACGCCCGGTGCCGTCCCGGGGCGCCGTCGAACGGGCGCCCATGGGCGGTGAAAGCCGACCGGCCCTGTCCCGGAGCCATGTCGTACTGAGAGGTACCTGAAGTACCGAACCGACTGCGCTCACGGTGGCTGCGTCACCAGGCCACCGAGAGGTGAGACACGAGTGGGTAACTCGCTCGTCTGAGCTTAACCCGCCGGTAACGAGCGCGCCAGCCCCCGACTTTGTGATGTACGTCCCCGCACCTCACGGGCTTGCCTAAGCTCGCCCCATGGACGAAGCGTTGCGATCGCTCACGGAGCGTCTGCGGACCGAGGCCGGGTCCGGCGCCTCGGCGGCATACGAGCGTCTGGTGGGGACGAAGGACCCCGAGATACTCGCCGCGGCGCTGACCGAGCCGGGACAGCCGCTCTGGGCGCGGGAGTTGGTCGCCTTCCGGCTCGGCACGGCAGGGGACCGGCGGGCCTTCGAAGCACTCGTCCTGCTGCTCAACCATCGCGATCCGCACCGCTGCGCGTCCGCCGCCCGCGCCCTCGCCCGGCTCGGTGACCCGCGCACCGCCCGCGCCGCCGCGGCGCTCGCCACCAATGAGCTGCGGGTCGCGTACGCGCTCCAGCCGGTGCGGCTCCTGGTCGAACTGCGCGCGCCCGAGGCCGTACCCGCGCTGATCACCACCCTGGAGCGCAGGCTGCGCCCGCACGACCCCTACCGCAAGGTCGCCCTCGCGTGCGCGGAGGGGCTGGGCGTCCTGGGCGACGCGCGCGCCAGACGGGTCCTGAACGAGGCGCTGGCCCACCCGGCACTCGCGGAGACGGCCGTGCGGGCGCTGGCCCGGCTGCCCGAGGGCCGGATCTAGGGCCTGTCCGGCAATTCCCGTCCGGCAGTTTCCGTCCGGCCGGCCTTAGGCCCGTTCCGGGCCCGGCTCCGCCGGTGCGTGTGCCCGGTCGGGGCCGGCGCCGGTCAGCACGCGGGCGTAGCGCACCTCCGGCACCTCGACCCCGGCCGCCTCGAAGGGTTCCTCGGCGCCGTCGGGGCCGAAGCCGGCTCTCTCGTAGAAACGGCGGGCCGGGGCGTTCTCCTTGAGGACCCACAGCAGCATGCGCTCGTGCCCGGCCGCCGCGCAGCGGTCCACCGACTCCCGCAGCAGGGCGTGCCCGATCCCCTGGCCCAGCATGTCCGGGTGTACGTAGATGGCGTACAACTCGACGTCCCTGGAACGGACTTCGTCGTCCCGGTGCGGTCCGTGGCAGGCCCAGCCGACCACGGATCCGGCGCGCTCCGCGACCAGGTTCACGACGGACCCGTCGCCCTGTACGAGGCGGTCGCGCCGGCGCGCCGCGTCCTCGGCCACGCTGAGTCCGTCCAGGTACGACTGCGGCATCAGGCCCTTGTACGCGTTCTGCCAGCCGCGCACCCGGATCTCGGCCACGCGCGCGCAGTCGGCGAGGGTCATCTCACGGACCCGCGGCCCGTCGGGGGCGGAGGCGGTCGTCGGCTCGTTCATGGGTCCATCGTGGACCATGGGTCCGACAGCGCCCCCGACGGGCTTGCGGGCGGGGGAGGTTCAGCCCCGGTAGCCGAGCAGCCCGTGCAGGGTCGAGCCCTGCGACGAGGAGGACGCGGCCTTCGCGGTCAGCGGCTTGGGGTCGGGCAGCGCCTTGCACACCGCGTCGGCCTCGCCGCTGCCGTGCGGCACCGTGCCGTCGGTCAGATAGGCGGCGAGGTACTTGTCGAGGCAGGCGTTGCCGCTCAGCGTGATGCCGTGGTTGCCGCCGCCCTGCTCGACCACCAGGCTGGAGCCGCGCAACAGGTGATGGACGGTCACCCCTCCCTCGTAGGGAGTGGCCGCGTCGTCGGTCGCCTGGAACAGCAGCGTCGGAGGCAGCTTGCGGTTGGAGATGTCCACCGGCCGGAGCGAGTCCGTGGACCAGAACGCGCACGGCGCGTTGTACCAGGCGTTGTTCCAGGCCATGAACGGCGCCTTGTCGTACACCGCCCAGTTGTCCTCGCGCCACTGGCTCCAGTCGCGCGGCCAGGACGCGTCACGGCACTGGACCGCCGTGTAGATGCTGTAGCCGTTGTCGCCCGAGGCGTCGACGGCGCCGAAGTTCTCGTACGCCTCGACCAGCGCGTCCGACTTCTTGTCGTTCACGTAGGACGCGAACGCCTCGGCGAGGTAAGGCCAGTAGCCGTTGTAGTAGCCGCCCGGGATGAAGGTGTCCTCCAGCTCGGAGGCGCCCACCTTGTTCTGGGCGGGGTCCTTGGCGAGCGCCGCGCGCATCGCGTACCACTTGGTCTCGACCGCGGCCGGGTCGGTGCCGAGCTTGTAGGCCGCGTCGTTCTTCGCGACCCACGCCAGGAACGCCAGGTGGCGGTCGTTGAAGGCGTAGTCCTGGCCGATGTTGTCGTCGTACCACACCCCGGTGGGGTCGACGATGGAGTCGAGGGCCAGCCGGCGTACCCGCTGGGGGTAGAGCTTGGCGTACACGGCTCCCAGATAGGTGCCGTACGAGTAGCCGAAGTAGTTGATCTTCTTGGCGCCGAGGGCGGCCCGGATCGCGTCCATGTCGCGGACCGCGCTCACCGTGTCGAGGTACGGCAGCAGGTTCTCGTACTTCTTGGCGCACGCCACGGCGAAGTTCCTCGCGCGGGCGAGGTTGGCCTTCTCGATGGCCCTGGTGCTCGGCACGGTGTCGGGGCGGACGGGCTTGAAGTGCCCCGGCTCGCAGTCCAGGGCCGGTGTGCTCTTGCCGACTCCGCGCGGGTCGAAGCCGATGACGTCGTACTGCGCCGCCACGGCCTCGGGCAGCGCGGAGGCGACGAAACCGGCCAGGGTCAGTCCGCTGCCGCCGGGACCGCCCGGGTTCACCAGCAGCGGTCCCTGGTACGTCTTGGCGGTGTGCGGGACGCGGGACAGGGCGAGGGTGATCCGCTCGCTGTAGGGGTTCGTGTGGTCCAGCGGCACCTTCACGGACGCGCACTGGAGCGTCGGATAGGTGCTGGTGCCGCACTTCTTCCAGACGGGTCCGGCGGTCCGGGTGGTGGGCGGTGCGGCGGCGGGGCCGGTGCTCGCGTCGGCGGGGATCGAGGTGATCATCCCGGCCAGCACGACGGCCGCCCCGCACAGCGCGGCTGCGTGTTTCTTCACAAGGCCTCCCAGGACGGAGGAATCTGAGCCGTGCACGCCACGGCCTTCGCCGTATCGTGCCGGGCGGTGGTCCTGGAAGAACGTGTTCCGGCGAGACTCGACCCGATTGGATCGCCCGATGCGCTCGGATGCCGTCACGCGCCGTACCCGCGGCCTTCGGGGAAGGGGTCGCGCGCGGGGGCGCGCGACAGGCCGCCGTGACGGGTCGTCATCGGCCTTCAGAGCAGCGTCAACTGCGTCGGTTCCGGGGTGACGGGAGCCGGTGCGTCCACGGGCTCGGACGGGGCGGTCCGGCGCGGCATTCCCGCGCGCGTGGGGCCGATGCCGTACTCCTGTGCCAGCTCGTGGACCTGACGGGTGATCCGGCGCTGGTACCACTTCGGGGCGTACGCGCCCTCCGCGTACAGCCGCTCGTAGCGCCGTACGAGATGGGGGTGGTGGTGCTCCAGCCAGGCCATGAACCACTCGCGTGCGCCGGGCCGCAGATGCAGCACCAGAGGGGTCACCGAGGTGGCTCCCGAAGCGGCGACGGCCCGTACGGTGGCGCGAAGCTGGGCGGGGTGGTCGCCCAGGAAGGGGATCACGGGGGCCATGAGGACACCGCAGCCGATGCCGTGGTCCGTCAGGGTCCGGACGACGTCCAGGCGGCGCTCGGGGGCCGGGGTGCCCGGCTCCACGGTGCGCCACAGCTCGCCGTCGGTGAAGCCCACGGAGACCGAGATCCCGACGTCGGTGACCTCGGAGGCCTGCTTCAGCAGATCGAGGTCGCGCAGGATGAGCGTGCCCTTCGTCAGGATCGAGAAGGGGTTCGCGTGGTCGCGGAGGGCCGCGATGATGCCGGGCATGAGCCGGTAGCGGCCCTCGGCGCGCTGGTAGCAGTCGACGTTGGTGCCCATGGCGATGTGCTCGCCGAGCCAGCGGCGCGAGGCGAGCTGGCGGCGCAGCAGTTCCGGAGCGTTGACCTTGACCACGATCTGCGAGTCGAAGCCGAGGCCGGTGTCGAGGTCCAGATAGCTGTGCGTCTTGCGGGCGAAACAGTAGACGCAGGCGTGTGAGCAGCCTCGATAGGGGTTGACCGTCCACTCGAACGGCATCCGGGAGGCCCCCGGCACCCGGTTCACGATCGACCGCGCCCGGATCTCGTGGAACGTGATCCCCCGGAACTCCGGCGTGTCGAACGTCCTCGTCGTGACCGCGTCCGCGCCGAACAGAGCGGCGTCCCGGGCGGGGCCCCCGGCGGGGTCCGCTGTCAGGTTCTCCCAGCGCATGGCGCCTCCTAGGTAGTACTGGACAGAGAATAGAACACATGTTCCCTTGATCGTGCGACTTGATTCCCGAGTCGCTCCGCGCGATTCCCGAGTCGTTCCGCGCGCACCCACGGGCACCCCGATTTGGGCGGCCGGGGCGCCGGGTGGTTGGCTGGCCGTACATCCCGGGAACCAAGTGCTGGAGGAAGTGCCATGGCGCAGGTCGAGGCCACGACGGAGCGGGTCATCGCGGCGGACGCGGAGGCGGTGTTCGACGCCCTGGCCGACTACAGCGGCACACGGCCGAAGCTGCTGTCCGAGCACTTCAGCGAGTACGAGGTGCGCGAGGGCGGCGACGGCGCGGGCACCCTCGTGCACTGGAAGCTCCAGGCCACGAGCAAGCGTGTCCGCGACTGCCTGCTGGAGGTGAGCGAGCCCACCGACGGCGAACTCGTCGAGAAGGACCGCAACTCCTCCATGGTCACCACCTGGCGTGTCACCCCGGCCGGCGAGGGGAAGTCGCGCGTCGTGGTCACCAGCGTGTGGAACGGCGCGGGCGGCGTCGGCGGCTTCTTCGAGCGGACCTTCGCACCCAAGGGCCTCGGCCGCATCTACGACACCCTGCTCGCCAACCTCGCGGCGCACGCCGAGAAGTGAGCCCCGCCCTCCGGGACCCGGCGGTTCCCGGAGGCTCAGGTACGGCCTCCGGGCGGTGACTTGAGGGTCGCGGCCGCCAAGAGGCCGCTCCCGAAAGCGTGTTGTGCCCTCACCGTTTCGGGTGGATCTCCCTCCCGCACGACGCTGTGCCGTAACTCGTCACGCTTGCCGGAAGTTGTCGCGATTGGCGGCAATTGTGCGGCAGGCGCGACGAGGGGAGCGGACACGTGGGCGGGATCACTCCGGTGCGGGACGAGCCGGCCCTCGCAGCCGCGCTCGACCCCGCTCCGCCGGCCGCCGAACCCGTCGGGCCGACCCCGCGACAGGTGCGGCTGATCCTCTGCGGACTGATCCCGGCCCTGCTCCTCGCCGCGCTCGAGCAGATGATCGTGGCCACCGCGCTCCCGAGGATCGTCGGAGAACTGCACGGCCTCGACAGGATGTCCTGGGCGATCACCGCCTACCTGCTCACCTCCACCGTCGCCCTCCCCGTTTACGGCAAGCTCGGCGACCTCCACGGCCGCAAAGGCGTCTTCCAGTTCGCCATCGCCGTCTTCGTCGTCGGCTCCGCGCTCGCCGGACGGGCGCGGACCATGGACCAGTTGATCGCCTTCCGCGCCGTCCAGGGCGTCGGCGCCGGCGGACTCATGATCGGCGTGCAGGCGATCATCGCGGACATCGTGCCGCCGCTCCGCCGCGGCCGGTTCATGGGGCTGATCGGCGCCGCGTTCGGACTCGCCTCGGTCGCGGGCCCCCTGCTCGGCGGCTACTTCACCGAGCATCTGTCCTGGCGGTGGTGCTTCTACGTCAACGTGCCCTTCGGCCTGCTCACCCTGGCCGTCGTCACCGTCGTCCTGAAGCTGCCGAAGCCCGCCGTCCGAGGACGAGTCGACATCCTCGGCATCCTGCTCCTCGCCGCAGTCTCCACCTGCCTGGTCCTGCTGACCAGTTGGGGCGGCACCACGTACGCGTGGAGCTCGCGGACCGTCCTCGCCCTCGCGGCGGGCGCGGTCGTCACGACGGCGCTCTTCCTCGTCGTCGAGCGGTTCGCGGTCGAACCCCTCATCCCGCTCAGGCTGTTCAGGGACCCCGTCTTCAACGTCACCGCGCTCGTCGGCCTGGTCGTCGGAGCCGCGCTCTTCGGAGCCGCCGGCTACCTCCCCACCTTCCTGCAGATGGCGGACGGCGCCGGCGCCACGGAGTCCGGGCTCCTCATGCTCCCCATGATGGGCGGCATCGTCGTCGCCTCCGTCGTCTCCGGGCAGATCGTCAGCCGTACCGGCCGCCACAAGGTCTTCCCGGTGCTCGGCTGCGCCCTCTCGGCCGTCGGCATGTGGCTGCTCTCCCGCCTCGACGCCGACACGCCCCGGCCGCAGTACAGCCTCTGGATGGCCGTCCTCGGCGTCGGCATCGGCATGGTGATGCCCGTGCTCGTGGTCGCCGTGCAGAACTCCGTGCGGCCCGCCGACCTCGGCACCGCCACCAGCGCGAACACCTACTTCCGCCAGTTGGGCGGCAGCGTCGGCGCCGCCGTCTTCGGCACGCTCTTCGCCCACCGGCTGGCCGACGCGCTCGCCGACCGCCTCCCCGCGCGCGCGGGCCGGGCGGCCCCGGACCCCGAGTCCATCACCCCGCAGCTCGTCCACGCGATGCCCGCCGCCCTGCGCGCCCCCTACACCGGCGCCTACGTCGAGGCCATGCCGAGGATCTTCCTCTATCTCGTGCCGGTACTCGTCCTCGGCCTGCTCATCGCCTTCTTCCTCAAGGAGAAACCGCTGGTGTCCCACCACGCATCCACCGCAGACCCGGCAGCCACGCGGACGAACGACCGGATTCCCCAGGCGCGTTCGGGATACGCCGCCGGGCTCCCCGTCTGCGGCACGGTGCAGCACCCCGACGGCACCGCCGTGGCGCGGGCCGCGCTCACCCTCATCGACATCGGCGGACAGCAGATCGGCCGGGGCGCCAGCGCGGAGGACGGCCGGTACGCGCTGTCCACGCCCGGGGCGGGCTCGTACGTGCTGATCGCCGCGGCCGGGGGACACCAGCCGCAGGCCGTCTCGGTCACGGTCGGCGAACGGCCGGTGGAGCTCGACGTCGTGCTCGGCGGCGCCGGACGGCTCACCGGCAGCGTTCTGACCGCGGACGGCACCCCCGTCCGGGAGGCCACCGTCACCCTCACCAACGCCCACGGCGAGGTGGTCGCCACCACCCGCAGCGGACGCGAGGGCGGCTACGTCATCACGGAACTGGTGGCCGGCGAGTACACCCTCGCCGTCGGCGCGCCCGCGTTCCGCCCCGCCGCCCTCCCGGTGACCGTCCACGCGGCCCGTGAGACCCGCCAGGACGTCGAACTCGCCGGCGGCGCCGTGCTGCGCGGCACCGTCCGGGCGGGCGGCGGACGGCCCGTGGAGGACGCGCGCGTGACCCTGCTGGACGCCGCGGGCAACGTGGCCGACACCCTCACCACCGGCCCGGACGGGACGTTCCGGTTCATCGACCTGTCGTCCGGCGAGTACACCGTCATCGCCGCCGGCTACCCGCCCGTGGCCACCGTGCTCCAGGTCGCCGGAGGCGGCCGCACGGAGCACGACCTGCAGGTGGGACACGAGGACTGACGCGCGCGTACCCACGTGCCGACCGGGCCCGACAGGCGCCCGGGCGGGCGCACCGCACGCCGGAGGCGCCCCTGTCGGCGCCAATTCCCCCGTTGCCGCACATCGCGACGGGCCGCCGCCGTACGGTGGTCGAGGCGGCACAGATCTTGCGGAGCCGTGGGGAGAGAGGGCCTGGGCCATGGACCGTGGCACCGAAGCGGGCGCGGCTGCCGGCCCCGGAGCCGGGAACGGCGCGACGGAGCACCCCGACGCCGGCCGCATCCCGCTGGCCGTGGTGGTCGTGGACCGCGACGGACTCGTCTCGCACTGGAGCAGCGGCGCACGGCGTCTCTTCGGCGCCCCCAAGGAAGAAGCGCTGGGCCGCCATGCGGTGGACCTGCTCCCGGTCTCCGGGGCGCTCCCCGAGGACGAGGGCGCGACCCCCCTCGGAAGCCGTGCCACGTACGACGGACTCGGGCCCGGCCTGGAGTCCTCCCTGGACGGACATCTCTCCTATCCCGCCGCCGGACGCGCCCGGCTCACCGCGGCCGGTCCCGAGCGGATCGACGTCCTGTGGTGGGCCTACCCGTTGGTCGGTCCCGGCCCGGAGCGGCTGCTCGTGCTCGCCGCCGACGCCGCCGCGATGCGGCACGAGGACGACGACGTCTCCTTCGAACGCATCGCACCCGGCTTCGCGCTGCACACCGACTTCCCCGGCGCCGAGGAACTGGCCCGTCGGCTCCCCGACATCCTGCCCAGCATGAGCGTCGGCGAAAGCGCCCGCATCGTCTCGCAGGTGCTGGAACTGGGCTATCCCGTCCTGGAGTTCAGCCAGAACGACCGGGTGCCCGTCACCCCCGACTGGGGCGTGCCCCGGCGCGCGGAGCGCAGGGCGCGCCGCGAGCGGGCCGTCCGGGCCGCCGTCTCCGGAGCGCCCCTGCCGCAGGAACTCCCGGACGACGAGGGCGAGGACCTCGAGTACGTGGCGGTGCGGGAGCGCCTGGAGTTCCTGAACGAGGTCAGCGGGCGCATCGGCACCTCCCTCGACCTGTCGCGGACCATCGTGGAGGTCAGCCGGGCTGTCGTACCGCGCTTCACGGACGTGGCGGGCACCTATCTGCGCGAGCAGGTCGTCGCCGGTGAGGGCTTCCCCGAAGGCGTCCCCGACACGACCACCATGTGGCACCGGGTCGCCCTGGAGCACACGGACGAGCCGGGCCGCTGGGACGACGTCGTGCCGGTCGGCGAGGCCATGCCCTTCCCGGCGCACACACCCTTCTTCCAGTGCATGACCACCGGCGAGCCCGTCCTCGTGCCGCGCATCAGCCCGCAGATGGGGCACATGATCGCCGCGCAGTTCGAGAAGCGCGACATCAGGCCGCTCATCACCGACCGATCCATGCTGGTCGTGCCCCTCAAGGCCCGTCAGGTGGTGCTCGGGTTCATGATCCTGCTGCGGCATCCCGAGCGTGTCGAGTTCAACGACATGGACCGGGTCACCGGCGCCGAACTGGCCGCCCGCGCGGGCCTGGTGCTCGACAACGCGCGCATGTACACCTATCAGGAGAGCGTCGCCGAGACCCTCCAGGACAGCATGCTGCCGACCATCGAACCCCGTATGGCCGGCTGCGACATCGCCACCCGCTATCTGCCGGGAACGCTCCTCGGGCGCGTCGGCGGCGACTGGTTCGACTCGGTGAAGCTGCCCGGCTCGCGCACCGCCCTGGTCGTCGGGGACGTCATGGGCCACGGCCTCAACTCCGCCGCGATGATGGGCCAGTTACGCACCGCTGTACAGACCATGGCCGCGCTCGACCTGCCGCCCGCCCAGCTTCTGCGCAACCTCGACGACCTCGCCCAGCGCCTCGGCGACACCTACCTCGCGACCTGCCTGTACGCCGTCTACGACCCGATCGCCGGAATGCTGCACCTCGCCAACGCGGGCCACATCCCGCCGGTCCTGGTCCGCGCCGCGGACGGCCGCAGCGAGCTGCTCGACCTGCCGACCGGAGCGCCCATCGGCGTCGGCGGAGTGCCCTTCGAGGCGGTCCGTGTACGGGTGGAGTCCGGGGACCGGCTCGTGATGTGCACCGACGGACTGGTCGAGGTGCGCGGCGAGGACATCGGTGTCGGCCTGGCCACCCTCTGCGAATCCGCCGCCCACCCGGCCGCCTCCATGGACCAGGCCTGCGACACCATCATCCGTGCCCTCAACACGCGGGGCGGGCGCAAGGACGACGTCGCCCTGCTGATGGCCCGGCTCAACGGCATCGGGCCCGAGGCCGTCGCCGAATGGCGCCTGGCGCTCGACCCGGCGGAGGTCGGCAGGGCGCGCGCCGTCGTCCGCGAACAGCTCCACGAGTGGGGTCTGACGGGTCTCGCCGGCAACGCCGAGCTGATGGTCGGCGAGCTCGTCACCAACGCCGTACGGCACGCGCACAGCCGCAGGATCGAGCTGCGGCTCGTTCGCGGCGACACCCTGCTGTGCGAGGTGGACGACGACGACCACACGCTCCCGATCCTGCTCAGCGCGGGTCCTGGCGACGAGTTCGGACGCGGACTGCGGCTCGTCAGCGCGCTGTCCCGCGAGTGGGGCGCCAGCCGCACCGGCGCGGGCAAGACCGTGTGGTTCGAACTGGCCATCCCGCGCGGCTGATCCGTTCGCGGTGCGTTCCGCACGTCAGCGCGGCTCCTGAGGGTGAAGGGGTACGGGCTTCGAATGAGCGGTGAAGGAATGCGCCGGCGGCTTGTCGGCGCACGCCCGGCGCGGTAGACCGATCAGGCCCGCCGGGTCCCGGCGGGCGCGGTCGCGACCCCGGGAGCGGGCATGAGCGTGAGCAGTCGGTACAGGGGAGCCTGGGAGGGCTTCTGGCGCGAGGCCCCCGGCGAACCGGGCGGGGTCCTCTGGGACGCCGAGCCGGCGCTCACGGCCGCGGTCCACCTCGCCCACTTCGAGCCGCACCTGACGGCTCCGGACCTGCCCCTGGTGGACCTCGGCTGCGGCAACGGCACCCAGACCCGCTTCCTGTCCGACCGGTTCCCGCAGGTCCTCGGCACCGACCTCGTGCCCGCGGCGCTCGATCACGCCCGCGGCGCGGATCCGGCGGGCCGGGCCAGGTACCGCCTGCTCGACGCGGCGGACAAGACCGAGACCGAGGCGCTGCACGCGGAGCTCGGCGACGCCAACGTCTACATGCGGGGCGTGCTCCACCAGTCCGAACCGGACGACCGGCAGCCGCTGGCGGATGGCCTGGCCACCCTCGCGGGCGACCGGGGCAGGGTCTTCCTGGTCGAGCTCGCCGAGGCCGCCGGACCGATCCTGCGCGCCCTCGCGCAGAGCCCGGACGGCCCTCCGGCCAAGCTGGCCCCGGTGTTCCGGCACGGCATCGCCCCGGGCGAGGTCGAGGACGCGGCGGTCCCCGAGCATCTGCGCCAGGCCGGCCTCACGGTCCTCGCGAGCGGTGAGCTCCCGCTCTTCACGACCGAGCACACGCCCGACGGCACCCTCATCGAACTTCCGTCGCGGTGGCTGGTGGCCGGACGCCCCGGGTGACGTAGGGGGCCCGGGCCGGCAAGAGTTGTCCACAGGCTCTGCCGGGTCCGGGCCGAAGCGCGTACGGTTTCGGCATGAAGATCCTCATCAGCGCCGACATGGAAGGCGCCACGGGTGTGACCTGGCCGGCCGACGTGTTGCCGGGGACTCCGCAGTGGGAGCGGTGCCGCGCGCTGTTCACCTCGGACGTGAACGCCGCGGTGCTCGGCTTCTTCGAGGGCGGCGCCGACGAGGTGCTGATCAACGAAGCTCATTGGACCATGCGGAACCTGCTGCTGGAGCGGCTCGACGAGAGAGCGGAGATGCTCACCGGGCGGCACAAGTCGCTGTCCATGGTCGAGGGCGTGCAGCACGGGGACGTGGACGGCATCGCCTTCGTCGGCTACCACGCGGGTGCGGGCATGGAGGGCGTCCTCGCCCACACCTATCTGGCGAACTCCATCACGGGCGTGTGGGTCGACGGCGTACGGGCCAGTGAGGGGCTGCTGAACGCGCGCGTCGTCGCCGAGTACGGCGTGCCGGTCGTGCTGGTCACCGGCGACGACGTGGCCTGCGAGGACGCCCTCGGGTACGCGCCCGAGGCGCTGAAGGTCGCCGTGAAGGACCATGTCTCGCGGTACGCGGCCGTGTGCCGCACCCCGGCGAGGACCTCCGCTGACATCCGGGCCGCGGCCAAGGAGGCGGCCGCCCTGGCGGTGCGGCACGAGCCGGTCGCCGGCGGGCCGTTCACGATCGCCCTGGAGTTCGACGCCGAGCATCTGGCCATGGCCGCCACCGTCGTCCCGGGCGTCGACCGTGTCGGCGAGCGGAAGATCGCGTACACCAGCGACACGATGTACGAGGGGATTCGGACCTTCAAGGCGGTCACCACGATCGTCTCGGCCGCGGTGGAGGAGCAGTATGGCTGACGAACGGGCACTCGACGAGGTCGTCCGGTTCACCTCGGACCTCATCCGGATCGACACCACCAACCGTGGCGGCGGGGACTGCCAGGAGCGCCCGGCCGCCGAGTACGCCGCCGCGCGGCTGGCGGAAGCGGGCCTGGAGCCCACGCTCCTGGAGCGCACCAAGGGGCGTACGAATGTCGTGGCCCGGCTGGAGGGCACCGACCCGTCGGCCGACGCGCTGCTCGTCCACGGTCATCTGGACGTGGTGCCCGCCCAGGCCGATGAATGGAGCGTCCACCCGTTCTCCGGGGAGATCCGCGACGGCGTCGTCTGGGGACGCGGCGCGGTCGACATGAAGAACATGGACGCGATGATCCTCTCCGTCGTCCGGTCCTGGGCGCGCGAAGGAGTACGGCCCCGCCGTGACCTGGTCATCGCCTTCACCGCGGACGAGGAGGCGAGCGCCGAGGACGGCTCGGGCTTCCTGGCCGACGAGCACCCCGGACTCTTCGAGGGCTGTACGGAGGGCGTCAGCGAGTCGGGAGCCTTCACCTTCCACGACGGCAGCGGACGGCAGCTCTATCCGATCGCCGCGGGGGAGCGCGGCACCGGCTGGCTCAAACTCACCGCGCGTGGACGGGCCGGGCACGGCTCCAAGGTGAACCGGAGCAACGCGGTGACCCGCCTCGCCGCGGCGGTCACCCGCATCGGCGCCCACGAGTGGCCGCTGCGCATCACCCCGACCGTGCGGGCCGCCCTGACCGAACTCGCGGCCCTGTACGGCGTGGACGGCGGCCTGGACGACGTGGACGCCCTCCTGGGCAAGCTCGGCCCGGCGGCCGCGCTGGTCGAGGCGACCGTCCGCAACAGCGCCAACCCGACGATGCTGAGCGCCGGTTACAAGATCAACGTGATTCCCGGGGAGGCCGTCGCCTACGTGGACGGCCGCTATCTGCCCGGCGGCGAGGACGAGTTCCGCGCCACTATGGACCGGCTCACCGGACCGGACGTGGAGTGGGAGTTCCACCACCACGAGGTGGCGCTCCAGGCACCGCTGGACTCGCCGACGTACGCGCGGATGCGCGCGGCCGTCGAGGAGTTCGCACCCGAGGGCCATGTCGTCCCCTACTGCATGTCCGGCGGCACGGACGCCAAGCAGTTCTCCCGCCTCGGCATCACCGGCTACGGCTTCTCGCCGCTCAGACTCGCGGAGGGCTTCGACTACCAGGCGATGTTCCACGGAGTCGACGAGCGCGTCCCGGTCGACGCGCTCCACTTCGGCGTCCGCGTCCTCGACCGCTTTCTGCGCACGGCCTAGGGGGACGAGATGCTGACCACGTCATACGGTTCGTGGCCCTCGCCGATCGACGCGAGGCTCGCGGCCGCGCGCGACGGCCAGCCCGAGTTCGTCGGTTTCGTCGGCGACGAGGCCTGGTGGACCGAGCCCCGGCCGACCGAGGGCGGGCGGCGCACGCTGGTGCGGCGGAAGGCGGACGGCGCCGAGGAGCCGGTCCTCCCGGCCCCGTGGAACGTACGCAGCCGCGTCATCGAGTACGGCGGCAGCCCCTGGGCGGGGGTCATGCGTCCCGAAGGCCCGCTGATCGTCTTCGTCGACTTCGCCGACCAGCGTCTCTACCGCTGCGAACCCGGGAGCGAACCGCGCCCGCTGACTCCCCTCTCGCCCGTGGGAGGCGGACTGCGTTGGGTCGACCCGCAGTTGCGGCCCGAACGCGGCGAAGTCTGGTGTGTCATGGAGGAGTTCACCGGCGAAGGATCCACCGATGTGCGCCGGGCCGTCGTCGCGGTGCCGCTGGACGGATCGGCGGCGCGGGACCGGGCCGCCGTGCGCGAACTGTCCGACGGGCGGCACCGGTTCGTCACCGGCCCCCGGCTCTCTCCGGACGGCCGACAGGCGGTCTGGCTGGCGTGGGACCACCCGCGGATGCCGTGGGACGGCACCGAGGTGATCCTCGCGGACGTCACCGAGGACGGCACGCTGTCCGCTCCGCGGCCCGTCGCGGGCGGCCCGGAGGAGTCCGTCGTCCAGGCCGACTGGACGGCCGACGGGACGCTCCTCTACGCGAGCGACCGCGGCGGCTGGTGGAACCTCCACCGCCTCGGCGCGGACGGCGAGGCGATCGCCGTCTGTCCGCGCGAGGAGGAGTTCGGCGGCCCCCTCTGGAAGATCGGCCTCCGGTGGTTCGCGCCGCTGGACAGCGGACTGGTCGCCGTCGTGCACGGACGGGGCACTGCCGCGCTCGGGATCCTGGACCCCGACACCGGTGAAGTCGTCGACGCGGCCGGTCCCTGGACCGAGTTCGCACCCACGCTCGCCGTGCACGGCAGCAGGGTCGTCGGCGTGGGGGCCAGTCCCCGCAGCGCCCACGAGGTCGTCGAACTGGACGCCCGCACCGGGCGGGCCCGGGTGATCGGTGCCGCCCACGACGACCCGGTCGACCCCGCGTACTACCCGGAACCCCAGATCCGCACCTTCGCCGGCCCCGCCGGTCGCGAGGTCCACGCGCACATCTACCCGCCGCACCACCCCGGTCACGTCGGCCGCGCCGAGGAACTCCCGCCGTACGTCGTATGGGTCCACGGTGGCCCCACCAGCAGGTCGGCGCTCGTGCTCGACCTGGAGATCGCCTACTTCACCTCCCGGGGCATCGGGGTGGCCGAGGTCAACTACGGCGGATCGACCGGCCACGGACGCGAGTACCGCAACCTGCTGCGGGAGCAGTGGGGTGTCGTCGACGTCGAGGACTGCGCGGCCGTCGCGCTCGCGCTCGCCGAGGAGGGCACCGCCGACGGGCGGCGGCTCGCCATCCGCGGCGGCAGCGCGGGCGGCTGGACCACGGCCGCCTCGCTGGCCACCACCGATGTCTACGCCTGCGGCACGATCCTCTATCCCGTCGTCGACCTCACCGAATGGGCCTCGGGGGAGACCCACGACTTCGAGTCGCGGTACCTGGACTCGCTCGTCGGTCCGATCGCCGAGGTGCCGGCCCGGTACACCGAGCGGTCGCCGTCCACGCACGCCGACCGGATCACCGCGCCCTTCCTGCTGCTCCAGGGGCTCGAGGACGCCGTCTGCCCGCCCGTGCAGTGCGAGCGCTTCCTGGCCAGGGTCGAGGAGCAGGGCCGCCGAGTGCCGCACGCCTACATCGCCTTCGAGGGGGAAGGGCACGGATTCCGTCGCGCGGAGACGATGGTGCGCGCCCTGGAGTCCGAACTCTCCCTGTACGCCCAGGTCCTCGGACTGAACCCGCCCGGCATCCCCACCCTGGAGCTGTCCAAGTGAGCCGGCGGCCCGGCCGCCGGAGACCTAGGAACCGAGGACACCTGAACACCAGCACATGAACCACCAGCACATGAACCATCAGCACCTGGAGCCCCACGAGTGACCCGAACGACCGCACCGATCACCGCACTGACCAGGCCCGCGCGGCTCGCCGCCGGGGCCAGGGTGGCGGTCGTCGCACCCAGCGGGCCCGTCCCCGAGGAACGGCTCGAAGCCGGCCTCGACATCCTGCGCGGCTGGGACCTCGACCCGGTCGTGGCACCCCATGTCCTGGACCGGCACACCGAGTTCGCCTACCTGGCGGGGACGGACGCGGACCGGGCCGCCGACTTCCAGGCGGCCTGGTGCGACCCGGACGTGGCCGCGGTGCTGTGCGCCCGCGGCGGCTACGGCGCCCAGCGCATGATCGACCTCCTCGACTGGGACGCCATCCGCGCCGCGGGTCCCAAGGTCTTCGTCGGCTTCAGCGACATCACCGCCCTGCACGAGGCGTTCGCCACGCGGGTGGGGCTCGCGACCCTGCACGGCCCGATGGTGTCGTCCCTCGGCTTCCTGAAGAACGAGCGGTCGCGCGAGCATCTGCGGGCGACGCTCTTCGAACCCGAGTCGGTACGGACCATCGCCTCCGCCGGGGCCGTGCCGCTCGTGCCCGGGAGAGCCCGCGGTGTCACGCTCGGCGGGTGCGCCAGCCTGCTGGCCGCCGAGCTCGGCACTCCGCACGCCCGTGCCGGGGCCCGGGGCGGGCTGCTCCTGATCGAGGACGTCGGCGAGGAGGCCTACCGGCTGGACCGGATCCTGACACAACTGCTGCGCGGCCGGTGGCTCGACGGGGTGGCCGGGGTCGCACTCGGCTCCTGGGAGGACTGCGGCCCGTACGACAGACTCCGCGCGGTGTTCGCCGACCGGCTCGGCCCGCTCGGCGTTCCGGTCGTCGAGCACGCCGGGTTCGGGCACGCGGAGGGGACGCTGACGATGCCGTTCGGACTCCGCGCGGAGCTCGACGCGGACGCGGGGACACTGACCCTGGACGAGCCCGCGTTGCGCTGACCCGATGAAGCTGCCGCCGCGCCGGTGATCGCGTAGGGTGACCGGATGCCTGAGAACGTCGGCTTTCTCGCCGAGGGCCCCCGTGTGGGCATCCGCCCCTTCACCCTCGAGGACGGCGCGGAGTTCACCGCACGGGCCAGGGAGAGCAGGAGTCTGCACCACCCCTGGCTCTTCCCGCCCGGTGACGTTGCCGCCTATGCCGCCTACGCCGGCCGGCTCATCGACGATCCGGCCAAGGCCGGGTTCCTCGTCTGCGAGCGGGACGGCGGGGGCATCGCCGGTTTCATCAACATCAACAACATCGTCCGGGGCGGCTTCCTGTGCGGTGCCCTCGGCTACGGCGCCTTCGCGCACGCGGCCGGGCGCGGGCTGATGACCGAGGCACTGGGCCTCGTCGTGCGGTACGCCTTCGGGGAGTTGGGCCTGCACCGGCTGGAGATCAACGCGCAGCCCGGCAACGCGGGGTCGATCGCGCTGGCCCGCACCTGCGGCTTCCGGCTCGAGGGCTTCTCGCCGGCCTTTATCCACATCGACGGTGCCTGGCGGGACCACGAGCGGTGGGCGATCACCGCGGAGATGGTCAAACCCGGCTGACCGGCCGGGCCTTTGCGCAATCCTGACCGGATTCTGATGAGCGGACACCCTGGTCAGCGGGCCGATCACCATGTTCCATGGTCGTCGTGACGACGATCCGACGTGACGTACTGGCCCTCCCGGCGGCTGAACTGGGCCCGAGCAACCCGCTGCCGCCCCTGCGGCCCCTCGACGAGATGCACCAGATCGACGACCGCGACCGCGTCGGCCTGCCGGGCGACATGGCCCGGCAGATCGGGTACGAGCCGCTGCGCAGCGTGCTGCCCGAACGCATACGCGACGGGTACGAGCGAGAGAGGACACCGCGCGAACTCGACACGATAGTGATCGAGAACGACCGGCTGCGTGCCACCGTGCTGCCCGGGTACGGCGGCCGCATCGTCTCGCTCTTCCACAAGCCCACCGAGACGGAACTGCTCTACACCAACCCGGTGCTCCAGCCGGCCTGCTTCGCCCTCAACGGCGCCTGGTTCTCCGGCGGCATCGAGTGGAACATCGGAGCGACCGGGCACACCACCCTGTCGTGCTCACCCGTCCACGCGGCCCGCGTCCCCGCCCCGGACGGCGGCGAGATGCTGCGCCTGTGGGAGTGGGAACGCCTGCGCGACCTCCCCTTCCAGGTCGATCTGTGGCTGCCGGACGGCTCCGACTTCCTGTACGTCGGCGTCCGCGTCCGCAACCCGCACGAGAGGCCCGCCCCGCTCTACTGGTGGTCCAACATCGCGGTCCCCGAGGAGCGCAGAGTGCTCGCCCCCGCCGAGGAGGCCTGGCACTTCGGCTACGAGCGACGGCTGCGCCGGGTGCCCGTGCCGGCGTACGACGGGACCGACCGGACGTACCCCCTCAACAGCACCTTCCCCGCCGACTACTTCTACGAGGTGCCCGACGGGCGGCGCCGCTGGATCGCCGCGGTCGACGGCTCGGGCGAGGGCCTGGTCCAGACGTCCACCGACGTCCTGCGCGGACGCAAGCTCTTCGTCTGGGGCTCGGGACCCGGTGGCCGGCGCTGGCAGGAGTGGCTCACCGAGCCGGGGACCGGCGGGTACTGCGAGATCCAGGCCGGACTCGCCCGTACCCAGCTCGAACACGTACGGCTCGAGGCCGAGAGCGACGTCTCCTGGCTGGAGGCGTACGGGCCGCTGTCCGTGAGCGCGGAGACGGCGCACGGGGCGGACTGGGAGGCTGCCCGGGCGGAGGCCGAGGGCCGGCTGGAGAGCGCCCTCTCCCGCGCCGCGGTCGACGCCGCGTACGCCGCCTGGCTGCCGCACGCCGACACCGCGCCCGGCGAGGTCCTCGCCGTCGGTTCCGGCTGGGGCGCGCTCGAAGTCCTGCGCGCCGCCCACAAATTGCCCGGAACGCCCTTCGAGGAGAGCACGCTCGGCCAGGACCAGGAGCCGTGGCGGGAACTGCTGAGCTCCGGCGCCTTCCCCGAGCTCCGGCGGGTCGGGCCGCCCGGCGAGACACTGGTGGCGTCGCACTGGCGCGACATGCTGGAGACGGCCCCCGCCACCCCGGCCGCCGAGTACCACCTCGGCGTCGCGCAGTGGCATGCCGGAGACGTGGCCCAGGCCGTACGGAGCTGGGAGCGGGCCCTCGAACTCGCCCCGTCGCTCTGGCCGTTGCTGCGCTGCCTCGCCGTCGCCGACCAGGAGGCGGGCAACGACGAGCGGGCCGCCGACCGTTACGCCGAGGCCTTCGACGATCTGTGCCGGGAGCGGCGCGACGACGGGGAACGGTGGACCGCCGTGACCGCCGCGCTCGGCAGCGAGGCCATCGAGGCGCTGCTGAAGGCCCGCCGTCCGGCGCAGGCGCGTGCCGTGTGGGAGCGGCTGCACCCCAGGACCCGGGACCGCGGCAGGTTCCGCCTCATCGAGGCCCGACTGCTGCTCGCCGAGGATCGCCGTGAGGACGCGCGGGCGATCTTCGACGCGGGCTTCGAGGTCGCCGACCTGCGCGAAGGGGCGGAGACCATCGACCGGCTGTGGTCCCGGATCGCCGACGACCCGCTGCCGGCGCGCTACGACTTCCGCATGCGGCCGCCGACCACGCCCTGAGGCGTCCGTCCCCGGGTTCCTCGTGACGACGGCCTCGGGTGCGCCACCGCCGGGTGGTGCACCCGAGGCCGTCGCGCGGCACGGGAGATCGGCCCGGACGATCGCCCACGGCACCCGGGCGGTTCCGTGCTGTGTCCGGTACCTGTCCGGCCGCGCGGGTACCCGCGGGCGGTGAAGCGCATCGAGCACCCGGATCACCCGGATCACCCGGATCATCTGAAGCATCTGGACGCTCACCCCGCCCGCGCGGGTCGTAGATGCCACGCGCCCGAGTCCCCGCCCTGCGGCATGGGCCCGATGTACCCGCCGATCCCGTCCGGGCCGCCCGACGTCCCCGGCGCGGACACGGACCCCTCCGGCGACCCCGAGGTCCGGCTGCAACGGGCGCGATGAGAGAGCACCCCGGGTTCCGGGGGCCGTGAAACTCCGGGCATGCCCGTGTTTGGGTCCCCGGGTCGGGGGGACGCGGAAAGCCCGTACGGCGGGCGGAGACCGGCCTCGCCCGCGCCGGCGAGGGGAGGCCGGAGCGCCGAGCTGTCCGGAAACCGCCGCAGGCAGGGAAGGAACACCATGAACACACGCGAGCTCAACGACCTGGCCCGGCAACTGCGCGTCGACAGCGTCCGGGCCGCCGACGCCGCGGGCTCGGGACACCCGACGTCGTCCATGTCCGCCGCCGACCTGATGGCGGTCCTGCTGGCCAACCACACGCGCTACGACTTCGAGCGCCCCCGGCATCCCGGCAACGACCGTTTCGTGCTTTCCAAGGGACACGCCTCACCGCTCCTGTACGCCGCGTACAAGGCGGCCGGCGCGCTGAACGAGGCCGAGCTGCTCACCTTCCGCAAGGCCGGCAGCCGGCTCGAAGGGCATCCCACGCCCCGGCGGCTCCCGTGGGTCGAGACCGCCACCGGATCACTCGGCCAGGGACTGCCCGTCGGGGTCGGCATCGCGCTCGCCGGAAAGCGGCTCGACCGCACCGGATACCGCGTCCGGGTGCTGTGCGGCGACAGCGAACTCGCCGAGGGCTCCGTGTGGGAGGCCGCCGAACACGCGGGGTACGAGCACCTCGACAACCTGACCGCCATCGTCGACGTCAACCGCCTGGGCCAGCGCGGGCCGACCCGGCACGGACACGACCTCGACGCGTACGCGCGCCGGTTCGCGGCCTTCGGCTGGCAGACCGTCGAGATCGACGGACACGACGTGGACGCGATCGACCGGGCCTTCGCCGAGGCGGACTCCACGAGCGGACGGCCCACCGTGATCCTCGCCCGCACCCTCAAGGGCAAGGGCGTGGCATCGGTCCAGGACCGCGAGGGCATGCACGGCAAACCGCTGCCGGACGCCGACGCGGCGATCGCCGAACTCGGCGGGGTGCACGACCACCGGGTCGCGGTCCAGCCGCCGCCCGCCGCCAGGATGCTGCACGCCGTACGGTCCGGACACCTCGACCTGCCGCGGTACGAGACCGGTGACCAGGTCGCCACCCGTGACGCCTTCGGAAAGGCGCTCGCCGCGCTCGGCGACGCCCGCGGCGACGTCGTCGCGCTGGACGGCGAGGTCGGCGACTCGACCCGTGCCGAGTTCTTCGCCAAGGAACACCCCGAGCGCTACTTCGAGTGCTACATCGCCGAGCAGCAGCTCGTCGCCACCGCCGTCGGCATGGCCGCGCGCGGCTGGGTGCCGTACGCCTCGACGTTCGCGGCCTTCCTCACCCGGGCCCACGACTTCGTCCGCATGGCCGCCGTCAGCGGTGCCGGAATCAACCTCGTCGGCTCCCACGCGGGCGTCGCCATCGGCCAGGACGGGCCTTCGCAGATGGGCCTGGAGGACCTGGCGATGTTCCGGTCCGTGTACGGCTCGACCGTGCTGTACCCGTGCGACGCCAACCAGACGGGGAAGCTCGTCGCCACGATGGCGGGCCTGGAGGGCATCCGCTATCTGCGCACCTCTCGGGGTGACAGCCCCGTCATCTACAGCGCCACCGAGGAGTTCCCCGTCGGCGGCAGCAAGGTGCTCCGCGCCTCCGCCGACGACCGGCTCACGCTCGTCGCCGCGGGTGTCACCGTCCACGAGGCGCTGGCCGCCGCGGAGGCGCTCGACCGCGAGGGCATCCAGGCCCGGGTGATCGACCTCTACTCGGTGAAGCCGGTGGACCGCGCGACCCTGCGCGAGGCCGCGGAGGAGACCGGCTGCCTGGTCACGGTGGAGGACCACCGGGAGGAGGGCGGCCTCGGGGACGCGGTGCTCGACGCCTTCACCGACGGCCGCCCCGTGCCCCGGCTGGTACGCCTCGCCGTCCGTACGATGCCGGGCTCCGCGCGCCCGGACGAGCAGCTCCACGCCGCGGGCATCGACGCCGAGTCGATCGCGGCGGCGGGCCGTCTGCTGGTCGAGACGGCCATGGTGCGCTGACCCGTGTCCGGAGGGCACCATGGTCAGTACGCCGCGGGGGTGCGAGTGGAAGCGCGGGAGGAGATTCATGAGCGCTCTGCGCTACGTCTACGCGATCTGCCGCCCCTTCCCGGCGGCGCTGTCCGTCGAGCTGACCGGGGTCGGCGGCGTCCCGCCCAGACTGCTGCGCCACGGCGACCTGATCGCCGTGGTCGGCTCGGTCCCGGAGCGTGATTTCGACGCCGAGCCGCTGCGCCGCAGGCTGGAGGACGTCCACTGGCTGGAGGCGACGGCCCGTGCCCACCAGGGCGTCCTCGACGCGCTCACCGCCGTCACCAGCCCGCTGCCGCTCCGGCTCGCGACCGTCCTGCGGGACGACAGCGGCGTACGCGTGATGATCGACGAACGCAGGGAGGACTTCCTGCGGACGCTCGACCGGCTCGACGGACGCGTGGAATGGGATGTGCGGGTGTACGCCGATACCGCCCCCGAACACGCTGACGCGTTCACGCGCCGGCTGCACCACACCCTCTCCGAGTGCGCCGAGGACAACCGGCTGCTGACCCCGACGACCCCGGCCTCGTCCCGAGAGGCGTCTCCCGGCGAAGCGGGGCACAGAGTCCTCGACGCGGCCTATCTGGTGCCGCGCGCGGACTCGGGGGCCTTCGTGGAACGGGTGAACAGCGAGGGTGAGGAGCCGGGGATGCGGGTGGAGCTGACGGGACCGTGGGCGGCGTACTCCTTCACGGGATCCACGGGCCTCACCGGGTTCGCGGGCCTCACGGGGTTCACCGGTCTCACGAGCTGTACGGGCTGAGCGGCGCGGAGCGAGCGGCCCGGGCAGCGGGAGGCCCTGGACCTGGACCGCGCGCAGCCGTTCGCCTCCCGGACCGCGCGCGGTCGTTCCCCCCGATTTCCCCCAGCGGTGTCACGCCGTCTTTCGGCAGAGGATCTCTCCGTGCAGCACGGAGAACCAGCCGTCCTGCTGCCGTCCCCACTCCCGCCAGGCGTCCGACACCGCCCGCAGTTCCTCCGTGGTGGCATGGCCCCCTTGCGTCGCCCGCTCCGCGTACGCCGAGGCCACCGTTCGGTCGGCCCACAGTCCGCTCCACCACGCCCGCTCGTCCTCGGTGGCGAAGGTCCAGGTGCTCGACGTGGCCGTGATGTCCCGGATGCCGGCCGCGCGTGCCCATGCCTTGAGACGGCGGCCGGCGTCGGGCTCGCCCCCGTTGGCGCGGGCCACCCTCAGATACAGGTCCTGCCAGTCGTCCATGCCCGGCACCGCCGGATACCAGGTCATGGCCGAGTAGTCCGAATCGCGGACCGCGATGATCCCGCCGGGCTTGGTGACCCGGTGCATCTCGCGCAGCGCCTGGACCGGATCACCTACGTGCTGGAGCACCTGGTGGGCGTGGACCACGCAGAACGTGTCGTCCGGGTACTCCAGCGCGTGGACGTCGGCGACGGCGAACTCGACGTTGCCCAGGCCGCGTTCGGCCGCCGTCCGGCGTGCCTGGTCCAGGATGCCGGGGGCGTGGTCGACGCCGGTGACCTGGCCGTCCGGCACCCGTTCGGCCAGGTCCGCCGTGATGGTGCCCGGTCCGCAGCCGATGTCCAGGATCTTCATGTGCGGCTTCAGCGATTCGAGCAGGTAGGCCGCCGAGTTGGCCGCTGTGCGCCAGGTGTGCGACCGGAGCACCGACTCGTGATGGCCGTGCGTGTAGACGGCGGTCTCCTGCGGTTTCGACTGTGACTGAGACATGACCGATCCCCTTCTCGTCGTACGGGCTCCCGGGCGTGCGCGCACTCCCTGAGGCGATGTCATCACCGTACGCGGTCATGTCGAATGATGAGACCAGTATCTTGCCATGTGGACAACAGGAGAGGGGTGCCTGGTCAGTGCGCGGGAAGCGGGCTGTAGACGGTCAGCGCCTCACGGCTCTTGTACAGCGTCACCTCGCCGCTCACCTCGGTGACTTCACCGTCGTAGGCCAGCAGCGTGCCGGGCGCGACGCCCTCGATGCGCAGCCGGCCCACCCGTACGGCCGCGTGGGCCGGCGAGCGGGTGAGCGGACCCGCGAAGGCCGCGGCCAGCAGCCGCATCGCGGGATGGCGGCCCCCGTGCACGACCCGTACGTCGAGGCGCCCGTCCGCGAGGTCGAAGCGGCGGGCGGGAGCCAGGCCCATCCGGTGATAGGTGCCGTTGCCCGCGAACAGGAGCCACAACGGGTGGCTGCGGCCGCCGAGTTCGGCCCGCAGCGGGTGGTGGTCCGCGCGCAGCACGCGCAGCGCGCCCAGCACTCCGGCGGGCCAACTGCCGATCACCTTGGACCAGTTCTCCCGTTCACGCACCAACTCCGGGTAGATGCCCAGGCTGCAGGTGTTGAGGAAGATGCCGTTCCTGCCGCCGGACGCGAACCGGCCCACGTCCACCTGGACCGCCTCGCCCTCCTGGAGCGCGCGGACCAGATCGCGTTCGCCCTCCACGCCGAGGTCGTGGGCGAAGTGGTTGAGCGTGCCGCCCGGCAGAACGGCCAGGGGGATCCCGTGGCGCAGGGCGACCTCGGCCGCGGTGTTCACCGTGCCGTCGCCGCCGCACACGCCCAGCACCCGGGCACGGGCCGCCGCCTTCTCCAGCTCCTCCCGTATGCCGTGGGGCTCGCATTCCACGATCTCCGCCCGCGGCAACGCGCCGGCCAGCGCCCCGACCCGCTCGACGGTGCCCGAAGCCGTGTTGGCCACCATGATCAGCCCCTCGCCCTCGCCGCCGGCCAGCGCGGGCGCGTCCGTGCGCGGACGGCCGGGCGGGGCGGGCCGGCCCCGGGTGGGCACCAGCGCGCGCACCGCGTACGCGGCCCCGACACCCAGGACCGCACCGGCCACGACATCGCTCGGGAAGTGGACGCCGGTGTAGACGCGGGACAGTGCCACGGCCGCGGCCAGCGGTGCGACGGCCGCGCCCCAGCCACGGGACTCCAGTGCCACCCCCGTCGCGAAGGCGGCGGCGGACGCGGCGTGCCCCGACGGGAACGACGTGGTGATCGGCTGCCGCTTGAGCTGCCGGACGGCGGGGACCGGACCGAGCCCGGGGCGGGTGCGGCGCACCGAGCGCTTGCCGACGGTGTTGATCGCGGCGGAGGCCAGGGCGAGCGAGGCGACACCCCGCGCGGCGGCCCGGCGGGCCCGCGGGGTGCGGCTCGCCGCCACGGCGGCGGCCGTCGCGAACCACAGCACACCGTGGTTCGCGCCCCGGCTCAGCCGCGGCAGCACGGGGTCGCCGCCCGGCCAGTGCCGCGCCGCGACCGCCTCGAAGAGCCGGCAGTCCAGGGCGAGGAGGCGGTCCCGAAGGGCGTGGCGGCCCGGTACGAGGGCGGTCAGGTCGACAACCGGGGTCGTGGTCATGCGGCTCCGTCTACCCCGGATCAGGCGGTTCCCGCCCCCGCTCTCCGGGCCCGTCGTCGCAAACGCGTTTGCCCCGCACCCCCGCTCCCCGGAGAATGCCTGCCCATGGGACATCTCGAAGCCGCACACCTTGAGTACTACCTTCCCGACGGGAGGGCGCTGCTCGGCGATGTGTCGTTTCGGGTGGGGGAGGGCGCCGTCGTGGCCCTGGTGGGTCCGAACGGCGCCGGGAAGACGACGCTGCTGCGGCTGATCTCGGGGGAGATCAAACCCCACGGCGGGACCGTGAACGTCGGCGGCGGCCTCGGGGTGATGCGGCAGTTCGTGGGGTCCGTACGCGACGAGACGACCGTGCGCGAGCTGCTCGTCTCCGTGGCCCCGCCCCGCATCCGCCAGGCGGCCGAGGCCGTGGACGCCGCCGAGCACGCGATGATGACCGTCGAGGACGAGGCGTCACAGCTCCGCTACGCGCAGGCACTGTCCGACTGGGCCGAGGTCCGCGGGTACGAGGCCGAGACCCTCTGGGACATGTGCACGATGGCCGCCCTCGGCGTCCCCTACGAGAAGGCCCAGTGGCGCCTGGTCAGGACCCTCTCCGGAGGCGAGCAGAAGCGCCTGGTGCTGGAGGCGCTGCTGCGCGGCACCGACGAGGTGCTGCTTCTCGACGAGCCGGACAACTACCTCGACGTGCCCGGCAAGCGCTGGCTGGAGGAGCGGCTCAAGGAGACCCGCAAGACCGTTCTGTTCGTCTCCCACGACCGCGAACTCCTCGCCCGCGCCGCCCAGAAGATCGTCAGCGTCGAGCCCGGCCCGGCCGGAGCGGACGCCTGGGTGCACGGCGCCGGTTTCGCGACCTACCACGAGGCCAGGCGCGAGCGGTTCGCGCGCTTCGAGGAGCTGCGCAGGCGCTGGGACGAGAAGCACGCGCAGCTCAAGAAGCTGGTGCTGAACCTCCGTCAGGCGGCCGCCGTCAGCCATGAGATGGCGTCCCGCTACGCGGCGGCGCAGACCCGGCTGCGCAAGTTCGAGGAGGCCGGACCGCCTCCGGAGCCGCCGCGCGAGCAGGACATCAAGATGCGGCTGCACGGCGGGCGTACCGGTGTGCGGGCGGTGACCTGCAAGGGGCTTGAGCTCACCGGCCTGATGAAGCCCTTCGACCTGGAGATCTATTACGGCGAGCGCGTCGCCGTCCTCGGCTCCAACGGTTCGGGAAAGTCGCACTTCCTGCGGCTCCTCGCGGGCGGCGACGTCGCGCACACCGGTGAGTGGAAGCTCGGCGCCCGCGTGGTCGCCGGCCACTTCGCGCAGACCCACGCCCATCCGGAACTGGAGGGCCGCGCGCTCCTGGACATCCTGTGGACCGAGCACGCGCAGGACCGCGGAGCGGCGATGTCCCGGCTGCGCCGCTACGAGCTGACCGCCCAGGCCGAGCAGCGCTTCGAGAAGCTGTCGGGCGGCCAGCAGGCGCGTTTCCAGATCTTGCTGCTGGAGCTGGAGGGCTCGACGGCCCTGCTGCTGGACGAGCCGACCGACAACCTCGACCTGGAGTCCGCGGAGGCGCTCCAGGAGGGCCTCGAGGCGTACGAGGGGACGGTGCTGTCGGTCACCCACGACCGCTGGTTCGCCCGCTCCTTCGACCGTTACCTGGTCTTCGGCTCGGACGGCCGCGTACGGGAGACACGGGAGCCGGTGTGGGACGAGCGCCGCGTGGAGCGTGCGCGGTAGGCGGCGGGACGCGTGAGCGGTGGGCGGACGGGGACCGCGAGCGGTAGGCGGGCGGGAGCGGAGGCCCCGCCCGGGCGGGGCCCCGGTGGGGGCGCGGGGTGCCGGGCACGTTCCGGGGAGGCCCGGCACCCCGGATGTTCGTAGAGTGGAGGGAGTGGGTCTCGATCCACGGCTCCCTCCCGGACGCCGCTCGGGGCAGTGTCTGCCCGGGGCGGATGCCCGGACCGCACCGACGGCCACGACGAGCGGGGTAGCACCATGACCGGAGTCGACCCGGGCCGGCTGGACGATCAGCAGCTCATGAAAGAGCTGGAGGCCATCCACCGCACCCGCCACGACACGCTGTTGCACGGCTCGAACGACGCGCTGCACACCCACAACGTGCGCATGGCCCAGTTGGAGGGCGAGTATCTGCGCCGCCACCCGCGGCGACGCGTCGCGGCGGCCCGTACCCGTGACGGTGCCCGGGAACGCGGACCCGCGGGGGTGCCGCCGGCATGACCGACCCGCATCCGGTCCTGACCCGGCAGACGGAGGCCCTGGAGCTCTTCGGCCGCAGGGTCCACGCGGTCCGCGACGACCAGTGGGAGGCCCCCACGCCCTGCACCGGCTGGAGCGTGCGCGACCTCGTGGGCCATCTCGTCTCCGAGCAGGCGTGGGTGCCCGCGCTGGTCCGCGACGGCGCTACCGTCGACTCGGTCGGCGACGGCTTGGACGGCGATCTGCTCGGTCCCGACCCCGTCGCCGCCTGGGAGGCCGTGGCCGACGCCTCCCGCGCGGTGTTCGCCGAGCCCGGCGCGCTCGACCGTACGGTCCATCTCTCCTTCGCGGACCTGCCGGCGGAGGACTACTGTGCGCAGCTCGTCACCGACCTGACGGTCCACACCTGGGACCTGTCCCGCGCCATCGGCGCCGACGAACAACTCCCCGACGATCTGCTGTCCTTCGCGGTCCGCGAGGTCACCCCGCACGCGGCGGAACTGGAGAGGAGCGGACTCTTCGCGGCCCCGGAGGAGCCCCCGCCCGGCGCCGACGTCCAGACGAAACTCCTCTGCCTGGTCGGACGCCGCCCCTGACCCGAGCGCCGGTCAGGGGGCCCCGGGAGGACGCGTGGTCCGAAGCCGGGGAGAATGGAAGGGTGTTTGCCCCGCATGGCGCGGGGCAGACGCCACTGCAGTGCTTCGGACAGGAGGCACGTCCGTGGGAGCGGCCAGCCGCGCCATGGGTGTACTCGTCCGGTGCACGGGTGCGTTCCCACGATGACTGTCCATCACATGGCACCATCGAGGGAGTTGCGACGCACCATGCGAACCCAAGCGAGCGCGACGCACCATCCGCACGACGACGCCCCCGACACCGGAGAGGCGTTCCGCAGGCTCGCCACGCTCCCGCCGGGACAGCAGCGCGACGCGCTCCGTGCCGAGATCGTCGAGTCCTGGCTGCCGATGGCCGAGCGACTCGCGGGCCGCTTCCGCAGCCGCGGCGAGAGCTACGAGGACCTGCGCCAGGTCGCCTCGCTCGGGCTGGTCAAGGCCGTCGACCGCTACGACCCCGAGCTCGGCAACGCCTTCGAGAGCTACGCGGTGCCGACGATCACCGGCGAGATCAAGCGTCACTTCCGTGACCACATGTGGACCCTGCACGTGCCGCGCCGGGTCCAGGACCTGCGCAACCGGGTCCGCTTCGCCGCACAGGACCTGTCCCAGACCATTCCGGGCCGCAGGCCCACGGTCGCCGAGATGGCCGAGCACGCCGGCATGAGCGAGGAGGACGTCCGCACGGGTCTGGAGGCCCTGGAGAGCTTCACCGCGCTCTCTCTGGACGCCGAACTGCCGGGCAGCGAGGACGGCTACTCCCTCAGCGACGCCCTCGGCGCGCCCGATCCGGCCCTCGACACCGTCATCGACCGCGAGGCCGTCAAACCCAGGCTCCAGGCCCTGTCCGAGCGGGAACGCGCCATCCTCTACATGCGGTTCTTCAGCGACATGACGCAGAGCCGTATCGCCGACGAACTGGGCATCTCCCAGATGCACGTCTCCCGCCTCATCAGCCGCTGCTGCAACCGGCTGCGCGACCAGATCATGCGCGACGCGGCCTGAGGCCCGGCTGATTCCGGCTCCGGGGTCGTTCGGGCTCCGGCCTCGGGGGTCCCCGGGGCTCGGGCCGCGGGGGTCGTACGGCTCGGACTTCGGGGTCTACGGGGCTCTCGACGGAGGCGGGTTTCGGGCGCGGGCGCCGTCGCACGGCGTGTACGGGGGACCGGTCGCGCCCCGCCCGTGATGTCACCCGCTCGGGCCCCGCTTTCCCGCGAATGGTGCCCGGCCGTTCGCGCCCGGCGGTACGGCGGGCTCTGATGGCTCCGAGGGACACGACGGCCGTGGCTCTCGGACCGCAGCCCGCCGAAGGAGCCCCGCTCATGCGCCGTACCGCCCGTGTCCTGTACGCCACCGCCCTGGCCGGCGCCGCTCTCGGCGCCGCCGCGTCGGGCGCGGCCGCGGATCCGGCCGCGGAGGTCAGTCCGGGCTCCGTCGAACCCGGCGGCACCGTCACCGTCACGGTGAGCTGCGACGCGATCGGGGGGACCCTGCCCGACTCCATCGACGCCAGTTCCCAGGGTTTCCAGGACGGCAAGGTCCAGCTTCACCGCGTCGAGGGCGCCGGCCCGGCCGCCGCGGGTGCCGCCTCCTACAGCGGCACCGCCCACATCGCGTCCGGCGAGTCCGATCCGGCCGCCGACCCGGCCACCCGAGGGTCCGACGACACGGGGCGGGGCTTCGACGAGGTGAGCCCCGGCACGCTCGGCTCCGGCGCGTCGGGCGGCTCCGACGCGAAGAATTCCGGCGGGGCGCGCGCGGACGTTCGTGCGGAGGCGGTGAACCCCGCCGCCGGGGCCTCGGACACCGTCGGGCCCGATGCCCAGGCCCCCGCTTCCGGCGCGGACGACCCCGCGGCCCACGACGCGCTGATCCCCGGCACCGACAGTCCGGACACGGTCGCTCCGGACACCCTCGGCCCGGACTCGGCGGGCCCGGACTCGGCCGGCCCGGATTCGGCCGGCCCCGACACGGTGGGCCCCGACGACCTGGGCCCGGACGTCGTGGGGCCCGACACGGTCCCCGAGCCGGTGAGCCCGGACGCCGTGGGTCCCGCCGTCACCGTCCCCGGCACGGTGGGCCCGGACGAGGCGGCCCCCGACACCGGGGGCGCCGACGGACGGTGGAACGTCGGCGGGATCTGTCCCGCGCCCCCGGGCGGTCAAGGGAAGCAGTGGACCGCGTCGTACGCCGTGGCCCGCGGCGCCACGGCGACCCATGTGCCCGACAGGGGGACCGGCACCGGAGCGGCCGAGCGCCCGCCCGGCGGCCGGCGGGGCGTGCACGCCGGTGAGGGCGGTGTCTTCACGGACTCCGTGCCGGCCCTGGTCACCGGCGGGTTGCTGATCGCCGGTGCCCTGGGCGCGGCCGCGCACCGGCTGCACCGGCTGCGCCGACGGCGGAGCTGGCAGAGGTAGTCGTACGAGGGGCGCGAAGGCACCCGGAACCGCACGGGCAGGCAGGCTCCGGAACAGGGAACGGCGGCATCCACGGTGCGGAGGCAGGTATGCGGCGGACGGACCCCGAAGGCCACGGACCGGTCCGGTACGGTCCGCCCCTGCCCGACCAGGGCCTGCCCGTGCTGCCGGAACTCCGTTCCGTGCTGGCCGCGGCCGCCGACCGCTCCGCCGCCGAGCCCTGCGGTGGCGGCCCCGTGCTCCTCGACGCGGCCAGCGGTTACTGGACCCGGCGCGGACTGCGTGCCGCGCCCGACCGGGTGGCGGCCGCCCCCGGAGCCGCCGCGCTGCTGCTGGCCCTGACCGGCGCGCTCGGCGGCGACATCCTCGTGACCCGCCCGTGTGCCGCGTGGTGGGCGCCGCAGGCACGCCTGCTGGGCAAGTCCGTGTTCCATGTGGCGACGCCCGCGGAGTGCGGCGGCGTCCCCGATCCGTACGCCCTCCTGGAAACCGTCCGCAGGGTCCGCGCGGAAGGCGGCGACCCGCGGCTGCTCCTGCTGTCCGTCGCCGACGACCCGACCGCCACCGTCGCCCCGCCCGAGGTGGTGCACGAGGCCGTGGAGGCCGCGGCGGGAGCGGGGCTGCACATCGTCAGCGACGAGACCTGGCGCGACACCCTGCACGAGCCGCGGGACACCGTGCTGCTCAGCCCCGCCGAGATGCTTCCCGACGACGTCTGTGTGATCACCGACCTCGCGGGTGCCTTCCTGCCACAGGGCTGGCCCGCCGCCGTCGCCCGCTTCCCCGACAACGAGGCGGGCGCGTCCCTGCGTTCCCGCGTCCTCGACGTGCTCACCGTGCTGGGCGCGCGCGTTGCCGAACCGGTCGCGGCGGCGGCCGCGTACGCCCTCGGCGAGCCCGCCGCGATCACCGAACGGCTCACCGCCGCCGTACGCCTGCACGCGCGCGTGGCCGACGCCGCCCACCGCCTGGTCACCGCCGCGGGGGCCGTCGCGCGCCCTCCGCAGGCCGGCCGGCACCTGTACGTCGACCTCGGCCCGCTCCGCTCGGCCCTCGGCGCGCACGGTGTCGGCGACGCGCAGGACCTGGAGGACTGGCTCTCCGCCCGGCTCGGCATGCCCGCGCCGGGCGGACACCGCTTCGGCGACGACCTCGCCTCCCTCCGCTTCCGCCTCGGCACCGGACCGCTGCTCGGCTCCACCGACGAGGAACGGGAGGAATCCCTCGGCTCCCCGTCGCCGCTGGAACTGCCGCACGTGCACCGCGCGTTGGCCCTCCTGGGGTCGGTCTTCGGCGATCTCCGCGAGGAGGCCGAGCGACGGGAGCCTCCGCGATGACGCAGCAGTCCGAGTCGACCACGAGCACGAGGCCCGAGGGCACCGGCGATCCCGTACCGGCGACCGCCCGGTGCCGGGGAACCCCGCCGCCCTTCCTCCTTCTCCCCTTCCCTCTCTTCCTCCGTCGCCGCCGCTCGCCGAGCCCCGTCCGCTC